>CAZSEG010000078.1:9565-14943 GCA_964605875.1 uncultured Chitinophagaceae bacterium | reverse complement strand
GGCAATAATCTGAAAGATGTTTCGGTGAAATTTCCTTTGGGGATTTTTATCTGTGTTACGGGCGTGAGCGGCAGTGGAAAATCAACATTGATAAACGAAACGCTTTACCCGATTCTTTCCACGCACTTTTACAAAAGCACCGCAAAGCCTTTGCAATATAAAGCGATTAAAGGCTTGGAAAATTTAGATAAGGTAATTGAAATTGACCAAAGCCCGATTGGCAGAACACCGCGCAGCAACCCCGTTACTTATACCAAAGTATTTGATGAAATACGCAAGCTGTTTGCCATGTTGCCCGAAGCAAAAATAAGGGGTTATGCACCGGGCAGGTTTTCGTTTAATGTGAAAGGCGGCAGGTGCGAAGAGTGTCAGGGCGGTGGCGTGAAGGTGATTGAAATGAACTTTTTGCCAAACGTGGAAGTTACCTGCGAAAAGTGTAACGGCAAGCGTTACAACCGCGAAACTTTGGAAGTGCGCTACAAAGGAAAATCCATCAGCGATGTGCTGAACATGACGGTGGAAGATTCGCTGCCTTTCTTTGAAGCCGTGCCAACTATTTTTCCAAAACTCAGAACACTAAACGATGTTGGCTTAGGCTATTTGCGACTTGGGCAATCATCCACAACGTTGAGCGGGGGAGAGGCGCAGCGCGTAAAACTTTCAGCAGAATTAAGCAAACGCGATACGGGAAAAACCTTTTATATTTTGGATGAGCCAACTACAGGTTTACACTTTGAAGACATCCGTGTGTTGCTGGAAGTGCTGCAAAAATTAGTTACCAAAGGTAATTCGGTTTTGGTGATTGAACATAACTTGGATGTAATCAAAGTTGCCGATTACATTATTGACATTGGTCCCGAAGGAGGCAACAAAGGCGGCACGGTGGTAGCCGAAGGTACTCCCGAAGCAATTGCAAAAGTGAAGGAAAGCCACACAGGAAAATTTTTGGCAGAAGAGTTTGCGTTGCTTGATTTAATGAGCGGTAAATCATAAGACTCAAAGCAAAAAAAATCAATTCAACAACCTGTAAGGTTTGCCCGTGCTGAGTTGCCCGCTTTTGTAAACGTTACGGTAGAATTGCTTTTCGGGCGATGGGCGTTTTTCCACTTTCACCACATTGCGCTGACTTTTGTTCACCACCAACGGTTTGCCCGAAAGTTTCACTTCCTGTCCTTTGCGCTTCACTACAAATGTGGCTGACTTTTTGCTCTTAGTATCAGAGATTTTTTCCATCAATTCTTCGATGTTGTCCTTAAACACTTTTTTGTTGTTTATCTTCAACAGCACATCGCCTTCCTCAATGCCAATCTGGTCTATGTTGATGTTGGTAACGTAAATATTCTTGCTGCCTTTGTCGTAACGGTAGGCAGCGTTTACGTACATCTGCGAAGTGTCTTCGCGCACAGGCTCATACACCCAACCAATTAAAGGAAGGAATTTATTGAAGTCAAATTCTTTTGTTCCGTGAATAAAATCGTTGAAGAAATCATCGAGTTCGGTGAAGGATGAAATGCGCACAAGTTCCGAAATCAACTCTTCATCTTTTACCACATAATTTTCGTTCATGCTGCGTTTGAAGCGTTGCAAAAGTTCCTGCAAATTCAATTGCCCTTGGCTGAGTTCCAGCAAGCGCAAATCGAGCATCATGGCAACCACTGCGCCTTTGTAATAAAAATTGCGGTAGATGGTTTCGTTGCCCGTCATCAGGCTTTTTTCGCTTTGCTCGGTAAGCGAAAAAGGTTCATAGAACTGCATCAGACTAATCTTGTTGCGCATTTCGGTAATGAACTCGGTTTGCGTAATCAGGTCTTCGCGCATTTGCATCAGCAGCGAAAAATATTCCGTTATGCCTTCGTAAAACCACAGGTGCGCGGTTTGCATTTTTGCGCGCATATTCAGCTTGCTGTTGAGGTCGGTTTTAATGTTTAATGGTTCGAACAAATGAAACAATTCGTGCGAAGCGGTGGATTGAATTTCGCGTTGCAGCTTGTAGTTATCCTGATAATTTTTCAAAACCATCACGGTGGAAGCGGAATGTTGCACCGCGCCAAAATCTTCTTCGCTCAACCGCGTTTTGGTATCGTTGGAATCGAGCAGTAAAATGAAAAAATAATAGTCCTTCACAGGATAACCTTTGCAGAATTTCGTAATGCCATCGCACACAGGTTTCAGGGTTTTCATCAGCAACTGGTCGCTGAGTTTGCCGTAGGCATTGGCAAGGCAATGAAACACCGTGCCGCCCGAACGAAAAGTAATTTCATAACCGTTGGTAAACACAATCGGATTGTCAATCAGTTTAAGATAGCTGCCCGCGATGTAGGTTTCTACATTCTGCGCATTCACCGTTTTGCGCAAAGCCGAAAAACCATTCAGCACGGCAGGTTTTGTAACCGAAACTTTAACAGGCAACTTTTCTTTTCCTTCTAAAAAAGGCAACATACAACCAAGATTCAGCAGGAAAAATTCTTCGGGCTTGAACACCGTACCCATCTGCGGCAGCAAGCCGTGTTTTTCAAAATCCGTAAACCACGAATCGTTGATAATGTATTCTACTTTTAACGCCTTGCGACCGGATGCAATTTCAAACTCGTTGTAGGAAAGTTTTTTTACCGGAAGTTCAACTCCGTTTGCATGAAATGCGTTTACGCTACTTGCTAAATTTCCTGTGGCAACCTCATTAAATGCGCCCGGCAAATACGATGGAAAAGTCAGCTTTACTTTTTCGGCATCCGAAGAAGGATAATTGATGGAAACAGCAATCTGATTGGGATTTATTTTTTGCAGATTGATAGCCACTGTTACTGTATCGGCAGCCGTTGCAATTCTTGCAATGAAGACAAGCGCAATGACGCAGATTATTTTATGTGGTAAACAACAATTCACTTTTGCAGAAAATATTTCAGACTATAAACGTAAGAAAATGCGTTAGCGTATTCATATTACTATTCTATTATTCCCAAAACCTCCAGCTCACGCCCATTTTAAAAGCAAGGTCGGCAGCCGGAAAACCGGGCGAAGTGTAATAACCGCGCATCCCAAACTGCGAACTGATGTTTTCAACCTTCATGGTAATGCGCAACGATTTCACTTTAATATTCAGGAACCAATCCAAGACAGGATAAAAGTTCAGGCGCGTTGCATCCTGCACATAAAACTGCCCCGAAAGCGGATGGTAAGTATTGCCGAAAAACGGTGCATTGTAGCGCACATCAAAACCGATGCTGAACCACAAAACTTTTTTAAACAAACGTTGTTCGTAATACATACTGCTGCGCGTAACCCACTGCGGCAAACGGATTGCGCTGCTGTTGCCCACCACCTGAAACCACACATCGTTATCAAAATGAAAGCCTTTTATGCCTAAGCGATTGCCCGCATGAACCACTAAAACATTTGCATTGGAAGCATCATAAGCGGCATCTTCGGGCGAACTGAAATAGAAATAATTTTTGGCGTAGTAATACATGGCATCGGCTGCGAAACCTATAACGCGGTGCGAAAAATTATAGTTGCCGCCAAACGCCAGCACACTTTGTTTCGGAAAATTATTGATGATGCGATGCGCCCTGCCCCAATAATTCTGATAGTTAT
Source organism: uncultured Chitinophagaceae bacterium (assembly GCA_964605875.1). Classification (GTDB taxonomy): domain Bacteria; phylum Bacteroidota; class Bacteroidia; order Chitinophagales; family LD1; genus UBA7692. Next base: position 11,352 of record CAZSEG010000078.1, on the reverse strand, counting down.
ACGGGGCTTCGGTAAGATGATAATTCACCACGCCTTCCACCTTGCCGAACTTGCCTAAATTGTAGCCCGCACTGCCGTCCAAACGCAGGTCGCTTTGATTGTATCCTGCAAAATAAAAGGCAACTTTTGCTAAATACAATATGCGCGATTTTGCCAGCGGATTGTTTTGAATACCGCCTTGCAAATAGAAGTTATACTCCTTATCGCGAAAGCTGTTTTGGTTCACGCCAATATAATCAAAATGAAGCGCGGCAAAGGCTTTGAAGTTGGTTTGATGAGTTGAGAGTTGAGGGTTGAGCGTTGAGAGGGACGGCTGTTGCGTGTCGGTTGAATCCTGACCAAAGACCAAAGACGAAAGACCAATGTTTGATGAGTCTTTTGTATTTTCCTTCGTCCTTCGTCCTTCGTCCTTCGTCCCTTTCCTTCTCATTTGCCCCGTGAACTCCACAAATATTTCGCTTCCTGCCAACACAAAATTCGCATCATGTTTCATGGAATCTTTACGGGTGTAATATTTTCCGTAATAAGCGGAATCTGGTTTTGAATCAACATACTTGTATTTATCGCGACCTGTTGTAAAAGCATAACCGATTTTGAAAGTCGGAATCGTTACTTTATAGGTGCTTGTGTCGGTTTTTACGGTTTCCTTTTTGCCCAAATGATATGCCGCTTTGAACATCCATTTTATCTCCTGATAATTATTGATGGCATTGGTAAGGTTCACGGGAACTAATTCTTTTGAAAAGAAGTTTGTGCCTTTTGCAAACACATCCTCTTTACGCCACCGTTTTCTTTTACGATATTACTGTTGAACACCATGATTGTTTGCAACGAAAACGCATTGCTGCGCGGCACATAATTTCCGTAAAGCGAAAACCCGTTCACATTGGTGCTTTGGTTTTGGTAAGTGCCGCGACTGTTGAAACGGGTAAACTCTACGCCATACTGAATACGTTGCTTATGCTGCGCGGCAAACTTGCCGTTGAAATACTGTTCCACTTTTTGCCCCACCAAATAACCGATTTGCGAATAAGGGCGCATCATCTGGTACATTTTCACGCTGTCGAAACGATGCTGGTAGGCTTCAAACTGATTGTAGCCCGTGTTGAAACCTTTGATGCGAAAGGGCGAAAACACCAATGGATATGCCGCGCTGCCCGTGTTGCCTATATTAAGATATTCTGAGCCTGCGCGTTGCATCGCGTTAAACTCTTCAATATTAAAAATGGAAGAATCTATGCCGTAGCGCAAATCGGGCGCGGAGTTGTAATACCATGTATCATTGAGGCTTCTTTTTGTTTTGACAGAATCTTTCTTTTGAGCGAACAGCGAACTGCTGCAAACCAAACAGCACAGCATTAAAATGAAGCAATAATGAAAGTATAAAAATGGTTTGCCCTGCACGCGCTGAATGAGTTCTGTTTTGGGCGGCAACGCTGCCGCTTTGTTCGTGCGGGCGAAAGTAGGAAAGAAATTAAAAGTAATGTGAGTTAAGGATAAGTGCCATTCTGCCTTCCTGTCATTTGATTTCTGATTTATTGTCGTTTTGTTCTGCCAAAAGCCTGTCATTTTTGTCAGTTACGGGGCATGGCACAGCAATTGATAAGAACGAGCGAAATTAATTATTAAAACTTAAATCAAATATTATGGGAAAAATAATCGGAATAGACCTTGGAACAACCAACAGTTGTGTAAGCGTGATGGAAGGCAGCGACCCCATCGTAATTGCGAATGACGAAGGCAGAAGAACAACTCCGTCAATCATCGGCTTTTTGGCTAATGGCGAG
>CAZSEG010000078.1:0-9555 GCA_964605875.1 uncultured Chitinophagaceae bacterium | reverse complement strand
CAACCCTACTAAAACAATTCAATCTATCAAACGCTTTATGGGCAGGCGTTACAGCGAAGTTGCCGGTGAAACCAATCACATTTCATACAAAGTAGTGAAAGGCGATAACGACACCATTCGCGTGGACATTGACGGCAGGCTTTATTCACCACAGGAAATCTCGGCAATCGTGTTGCAGAAAATGAAAAAAACTGCCGAAGATTATTTGGGGCAAACAGTTACCGAAGCGGTGATTACAGTGCCTGCATACTTCAACGACAGCCAGCGTCAGGCAACCAAAGAAGCGGGTGAAATTGCAGGTTTGACAGTGCGCAGAATTATCAACGAACCAACTGCCGCAGCTTTAGCTTATGGCTTGGATAAAAAAGGACAAGACATTAAAATTGCTGTGTACGACTTAGGTGGCGGCACATTTGATGTATCAGTTCTGGAATTAGGCGGTGGCGTGTTTGAAGTAAAATCAACCAATGGCGATACGCACTTGGGCGGTGATGACTTCGACCACGTAATCATTGAATGGCTGGCAGAAGAATTTAAGAAAGACGAAAACATTGACTTGCGTAAAGACCCAATGGCTTTGCAACGCTTAAAAGAAGCTGCCGAAAAAGCGAAAATCGAATTGAGTTCTTCGCAGGAAACTGAAATCAATCTGCCTTATGTAACTGCGGTGGATGGTGTGCCAAAGCACTTGGTGAAAAAACTGACACGCGCTAAATTCGAGCAATTGGCAGACAGCCTTGTGCAAAGAACATTGGAGCCTTGCAAACAGGCATTGAAAGATGCAGGTTACACAGCCGCAGATATTGACGATGTGATTTTGGTGGGCGGTTCAACCCGTATCCCTAAAATTCAGGAAGTGGTAGAAAAATTCTTCGGCAAAAAACCTTCTAAAGGTGTAAATCCTGATGAGGTGGTTGCCGTTGGCGCAGCAATTCAGGGCGGAATTTTGAGCGGTGATGTGAAAGAAGACATCGTGTTGGTGGATGTAACGCCACTTTCGCTTGGTTTGGAAACTTACGGTGGTGTGTTCACTAAATTGATTGAATCCAACACAACCATTCCAACTAAAAAATCGCAAGTGTTTACCACTGCTGCCGATAATCAACCATCAGTTGAAATTCATGTGTTGCAAGGTGAGCGTTCTATGGCAAAAGACAACCGCACCATCGGTCGTTTCCATCTGGGCGATATTCCTATGGCTGCGCGCGGTGTGCCGCAAATCGAAGTAACTTTTGATATTGACAGCAACGGAATTATCCATGTTGGCGCGAAAGACAAAGGAACGGGCAAAGAGCAATCTATCCGTATTGAAGCATCAACAGGTTTGAGCAAAGAGGAAATTGAAAAAATGCGCAACGAGGCAAAAGCCAACGAAGCCGCAGATAAAGAAGCGATTGAAAAAGCAGAAAAGAAAAACGCTGCCGACAGTCTTGCTTTCCAAACCGAAAAACAGTTGAAAGAATACGGAGATAAAATTCCTGCCGATAAAAAAGCAACTATCGAAACTGCTTTAACTGAATTGAAAGCTACTTTGCAAAGCGATAACATCAATGCAATTGAAGCCGCAACAGAAAAGCTGAACACCGCTTGGCAGGCTGCTTCGCAGGATATTTACGCTGCACAGCAACAAGCAGGCGCACAAGCAAATGCAGAAGGCGCGTCAACTGCCGAGCCGCAAGCCGAAACCGTAAGCGATGTTGAATTTGAAGAAGTGAAAGACGAAAAGCAGTAAGCAAGCCTTTCTTTCAAAATACAAAGCCCGAACAATGTTATTTGTTCGGGCTTTTTTTCTGAAAAAAAACACACACTTTATTATTCCAAAATCTGAAATACATTCGCCACCGTTATGCTAACAAAAGAACAAATTGCACAGCGCATTGCCCGCGAGTTACAGGATGGTTATTATGTAAACTTGGGTATTGGTATTCCTACACTGGTGGCAAACTATATTCCTACGGGAGTAAATGTTGTGTTGCAATCCGAAAACGGCTTGCTGGGTATGGGCGCGTTCCCTACCGAAGATAAAATTGATGCCGATGTAATCAATGCAGGCAAGCAAACTATCACTACGCTTGAAGGTTCAGCTTTTTTTGATTCGGCTATGAGTTTCGGCATGATTCGTTCGCAAAAAGTTGACCTGACGGTTTTGGGAGCGATGGAGGTTTCGGAAAATGGCGACATTGCCAACTGGAAAATTCCGGGTAAAATGGTGAAAGGCATGGGTGGCGCAATGGATTTAGTTGCTTCGGCAAAAAATATCATTGTAGCCATGATGCAAACTAATCCCAAAGGAGAATCGAAGTTGCTGAAAGCCTGCACCCTGCCGCTCACCGGAAAAGGATGTATTCAAAAGGTGGTAACAGAGTTGGGCTATTACGAAATACATGATGGTGCTTTTCATCTCAAAGAATTTGCTCACGGTGTTTCGGTAGAAGAAATAAAATCGAAAACAGCAGGTAAATTGGTTGTGGCGGATGATGTGAAAGAAATGAAATTCTAAAGGATTTACCATTTACAGATTTACGGATTGACAGATTGAAAACAGCCACTCAATCCGTAAATAGTCAATAGTTTAATAGCTAAGAAACACTTTACTGCCCTCAACTTCAAGTTTATATTTTCTTCCCATCACCAAAGCGCGGTTGTCGGCAATGTGTCCGGCAGGAAAATTGAAACACACGGGATAGTTGTATTCCGCAATGTGTTCCGAAATAATTTCTTCGGCTGTTTTACCAAAAGGCACAGCGTTGTCTTTCATATCCGAAAAGCCGCCAACAACCAAGCCTGCAAGGTCTTTAAGTTTTCCGGCACGTTTCAGGTTCAGCATCATTCTGTCAATATGATAAAGGTATTCGTCCAAGTCTTCAAGGAATAGAATTTTTCCGTAAGTGTTCAGGTTGGTAACAGTGCCTGTGATGGAATAAAGAATAGAGAGATTTCCGCCAATCAGTTCACCGCTTGCATTGCCGATTCTGTTTAAAGAATGGGGCGCGATGGAGAAAGAATTTTTTTCGCCAAACAATTCCTTTTTGAATGTTTCAATGGCTTCGGGTGTAGAAGTTGCGAGGGTTGAAGCCATTAAAGCGTGGAGTGTTTGTATGCCAAGTGTGTTTGAAATCTGCGTATGTAAATAGGTGATGTCGCTAAAGCCAATTATCCATTTAGGATGTTTGAGCAGGTTTGTGAAACTGATGTTATCCAAAATTCTTACTGTGCCGTAACCTCCGCGGGCGCAAAAAATTGCCTTTACTTTTTCATCATCAATGGCGTGTTGAAAATCGCGCAAACGCTCTTCGTCAGTTCCTGCAAACTGATGTTCGTGCTTACCGATGGTTGTGCCGATTTTTACGTGCAACCCCCAACTTTCAAACAACTGAATTGCAGGCAAAATTTCTTCCGCAGAAATTGCGCGGGCAGTGCTGAGTACGTAAATAATATCATCTTTTTGAAGCGCAGGAGGACGAAGCAACATTGGGCGAATGTAGTGGGTAAAAGCAATATTATGAGAACAGAGTTATGGGCTGTGGTAATTTTATTCGTCAGTTGTATTTTTCAATGCCATCAACAAATTATATGCACCTTTTGTTACAAAAGTCTGATTGAATAAATTTTCTGTACCAATGATTTCTGTAAAACCGTTTTCAGAACTTCCTGTTTGTACTTCGTGCATTTCAAACTGATTGTTGCCGTTCGCAACAAAAACATATTGTTTGTTTTCAAACCGCACAATGGCTTCATTAGGCAAAGCATTAGCGTTGTTCCCCGACAATTCAATTTCTGCGTTCATAAACATTCCGGGCAACAATGTTTTGTCGTATTGCTCAAAATGGCAATGCACTTCGGCTGAACTTTGGTTAGACAAATTTTTGCTGATTAAAATGATTTCACAACTATACTTTTTGTTGGGATTGGTGTTGGTGTATGCAAACAGTTTTTGCCCGATTGAAAGTTTGTTGATGTCCTTTTCAAAAACCGATAATGTTAAATGTATATCGCTCGGATTTACCAATTCAAACAGCACATCGCTTGGATTTACATACTTGCCGATATTCACATTTACAGCCGAAACAAAACCTGTGATTGGCGAATAAATGTTGATACTGTTAGAAATATTGTCGGCTGTGAGTTTTTGCGGATTTAAGCCGATGAGTTTTAATTTTTCTTCCAACGATTTTATTAAAACCAACTGCGTTTGATAATTGGCTTTGGCTTGCTCAAAAAATTTGTCGCTGGTGGCTTTGCTTTGGTTCAACTCTTTTTGTCGGTTGTATTCACTTTCAGTCAGGGCAAATTGTGCTTTTGCAGTTAAATAGTCCTGTTGCAACTGTATGTATTGTGCGTCTTCCATTACTGCCAATACTTCGCCTTTGCTGATGTGCATTCCTGCTAACAGTTTGGTTGATTTCAGATAACCGCCCAATGGTATGCTTATGGAAACCATACTTTGCGGTGGCACGTTAATTTTTCCGTTTACTTTCAGTAAAGATGAAATGTTTCGTGTGCTTAATTTCCCTGTTTCAATACCTGCGTTTTTGTATTGTTCTTGGGTCAGCGTAACAACGTTTTCAGGTGTTTGTTCCTGATTTTGTTGTTCGTTGTTGTCTTTGTTTCCGCAGGAAGTAATTAGCAATAGACAAGTGGCAATTAGCAGCGTTGCCCCTCGTTGCCCATTGCTTATTGCCCGTTGCCCCGTTGCCCATTGCTTATTACTAATTAATTGTTCATTAAACTTTAACATTTTCATTGTATTCAATTTTATTTGTTGATGTAAAAATTAAGTTCGGCAATTGCATTGTTTCTGTTTTTCACGGCTTCAATGTAATCGCTTTGTATGGTGGTTGCCTGATTGAGCAAAAGCACCCATTCCAAATAATTGATGTCGCCATTCAAAAATTGCTGATTGGCGGTTGTTGTAATGATTTCGGCATTTTTCAATGCTGTATTTTCAAAATATTGCACCGTTTCTTCAAATTTTTGATACTGTGCAAAAGCTGAACGATAGGCGTTTTCAAAGTTTTGAAAATTCATTTCGTATTGGTTTGAAGCAATAATTTCATTTGCTTTTGCTGCGTTTATTCTTGCTTTTTGGCTACCTGCAAAAATCGGAATACCCAACCCGATTTGTCCTGACTGGAAACGTGGTGTGCCGTTGTAAACTATATTATCAGCTCCCGTTCCTTTCATTCCCATAATGTTGTAACCAAATGTGATGTCGGGCGATAATTTTGACCGCTCTAATTTCGTGTTTGCTGTTGCAATTTGTTCTTGCTGTTTCCAATACTGCATTGCAGGGTGCGAACTCAAAAATATTGTATCATTTTCTAAAACATTATTTTGTATAACGTTGTTTTCATCGGGGACAAAAACCGTTGTAGTATTGAGCAATAACTGAAATTGCATTTGCAACAATTCTACATCTTGTTCTAATTGTTTTAACTGCAACGCAATTTGTCCACGCTGATTTTCGGCAGTTGTTTTTTCCAAGATATTGCTTTCGCCTTTGTTGAAACGAAGCGTGGCTTTATTCAAAAACTCTGAAAAAATGCTGTCGTTTTTTTGCAATAATTCTTTCTTCTGTTGCAGGTAAACAAGCGTGTAAAAAACTTGTGTTACTTGTTTTTTAAGTTGTGCTTCCTGTATGCCAACATTTAATACGCTGCTTTTCCATTCTTCGTTTAGCAAGGCTTTTTGTCGTGTGTAAACAGTCGGAAAATTGATTGTTTGCGAAATTCCCAATCGTGTGTCGGTATAAAAACTGTTGATTTGTCCGTATTCGCCAAAAAGATGTGTTGCAGGAACATTTGTTCCCGACTTAATCAATTTTTGTTGGTATTCGCTTTTTAAGCGTTCATTTTTTACCGAAAGATTATTGGTTAAAGCTGTATCAACTGCCTGTTTCAAAGTTATTTGCGTTTGAGCGTTTATTTCCTGAAATGAAAAAACAGAAACAAGCATAACAAGTGTTGTTACTTTTTTATTGATTTTATTTTTTGAAATTCCTTTGTGAAACAGAATGTATAAAACAGGTAAAACGAAAAGTGTAAGAAATGTAGCAATTAGTAAACCGCCAATCACAACCGTTGCCAATGGGCGTTGCACTTCTGCTCCTTCGCCAGTGCTTACTGCCATTGGAAGAAATCCCAATGAAGCCACAAATGCCGTCATCAAAACAGGTCGCAAACGAATTTTTGTTCCCTGAACGACAATGCGTTTCAGGTCTTTATAGCCTTCATCTTTCAATCGGTTAAATTCAGCAATCAATATAATGCCGTTTAACACCGCTACGCCAAACAAGGCAATGAAGCCGACACCTGCACTTATACTGAATGAAATTCCCCGAACGGCTAACGCCAAAATACCACCAATAGCCGAAAGCGGAATGGCTGAATAAATGAGGAAGCCTTGTTTTACGGAACGGAATGCGAAATACAACAACAGAAAAATAAGTGCCAACGAAACAGGAACGGCAATTTGCAAGCGTGCTTTTGCTTCTTCCAAATTTTCAAACGCACCGCCATAAGTGATATGATAACCTGACGGCAATTTTATTTGTTGTTCCACTTTTTGTTGTAATTCCTGCACCATACTTTGCACATCACGCCCACGCACATTGAAACCGACTATAATTCTGCGTTGCGAATTTTCACGCTGAATTTGGTTTGGTCCTTCAATAATTTCAACTTGTGCAACGGCATTTAGCGGAATTTGTGTGCCTTGTGGTGTTGGGATTAAAAGGTTTTGAACATCTGATAAATCTTTTCGTTTTTCATTTTTCAAACGAACAACCAAGTCAAAATGTTTTTCACCCTCGTAAACTGTTCCGCTTGCTTCGCCTGCAAAAGCCGTATTCACAACACTGTTAATGTCACTAATGTTTAAGCCGTATTGAGCAATGGCTTGTCGATTGTATTGAATGGTAATTTGCGGAAGCCCTGCAACGGCTTCTACATAAATTCCGCTACTGCCTTCAACCGTATTGCAGATTTTTCCCAACTTGTTGGCATAAAATGCAAGTGTGTCTAAATTCTCTCCGAAAATTTTACAAACTACATCTTGTCTTGCTCCCGAAATTAGTTCGTTGAAACGCATTGCCACCGGATATTGAAAACTGAATGTTACGCCCGGCAAGGCTTTCAGTGCTTCACTCATTTTTGCTTCCAACTCCTGATAAGTTGTTGCCGATGTCCATTCGCTTCGGTTTTTTAAAACAATAATTATATCCGAAACATCTATTGGTAAAGGTTCTGCTGGAACTTCGCTTGTTCCTGTTTTGGTAACAACCCGTTCCACTTCGGGAAATTTTTCCAATAAAATTTTTGATGCTTTTGAAATTTCTTCAATGGAAGTGTTGAGATTACTACCGGGCAAAACTCTTGTTTCTACTGCAAAATCGCCTTCGGGCAATGCAGGAATAAATTCTCCGCCTAATCGTGTTAAAACAAAAATTGCTATAACAAACAATGATAAAACGGAAATCAAAACCGCTTTTTGATAACGCAAAACTTTCACCAAATATTTTTGATAAAAGCGTTCCAAACGGTTCATCATTTTATCGGAAAATGTTTGTTTGTGCGAAATGGTTTTACTCAAAAACAAAGAACTCATCATCGGGATATAAGTAAGCGACAACACAAATGCACCTGCCAAAGCAAAAGCAACAGTTTGAGCCATTGGCTTAAACATTTTTCCTTCAATTCCCTGCAACGTAAAAATAGGCAGGTAAACAATCAGAATAATGATTTGCCCGAAAACCGCACTGTTCATCATTCGTGAAGCCGAATAATTTACTTCGGTATCCATTTCACTTTGTGAAAGTTTGTTGATTTTACTGAAATGTTTGCTGTGCGTCAATCGGTGCATTACGGCTTCTACGATGATAACCGCACCGTCCACAATCAAACCGAAATCCAATGCTCCCAAACTCATCAAATTTCCGCTTACGCCAAATAAATTCATCAGAATAATGGCAAACAACATAGAAAGCGGAATAACCGAAGCCACTAACAAACCTGCACGAAGATTGCCAAGAAACAATACCAAAACAAAAATCACAATCAATGCACCCTCCATTAGATTTTTGGTAACGGTGCTGATTGCGTTGTTTACCATTTTGGTGCGGTCAATAAACGGTTCAATGGTTACGCCTTCGGGCAATGATTTTTTAATTTTTTCAATGCGTTGTTTTACATTGGTAATTACTTCATTGCTGTTTGCACCTTTCAGCATCAAAACAATTGCTCCCGAAACCTGCAATTCTCCGTTGTAAGTCAAAGCACCGTAGCGTGTGGCGTTTCCTAATTTTACTTCTGCCACATCACGAATTAAAAGCGGAACACCGTTTTGCAAATTTTTCACGACAATGCTTTCAATATCATTGAAGTTGCCCACCAATCCTTCGCTTCGGATAAACAATGCCGTTGCACCTTTTTCAATATATGAACCGCCTGTGTTTTGATTGTTTTTTTCAAGAGCCGTAAACACATCGCTGATTGTAATGTTGTATGCCAACAATTTTTCGGGTTCAACGGCTATTTCGTATTGTTTGAGCAAACCGCCAAAACTGCTTACATCGGCAACGCCTTTTACACCTAACAATTGTTTGCGAACAATCCAGTCCTGAATGGTTCGTAATTCCATTGCGTTGTATTTGTTTTCGTAACCTTTTTCGGGGCGAACAACATATTGATAAATCTCGCCTAAACCAGTGGTAACAGGTGCTAAAAAAGGCGAACCAAAACCTTTTGGAAGTTTGTCCTGTACTTGTTGCAAGCGTTCGGAAATTTGTTGTCTTGCCCAATACACATCAACATTGTCTTCAAAAACAATGGTGATAACAGACAAACCAAAACTTGAATAACTGCGAAGTTCTTTTAAGTGCGGAATATTGCTGTTTGCTTGTTCAATGGGAAATGTGATAAGGCGTTCTACATCGGTTGCTCCCAATGCAGGGGCAACGGTAATCACTTGCACCTGATTGTTTGTGATGTCAGGCACGGCATCAATCGGCAAACGCTTTACTTCGTAAATGCCGTAGCCGACAAGGACAATGACAAAAAGCCCGATGATGAGTTTGTTCTTTATAGAGAACTCAATTATTTTATTAAGCATTATTTTTTAGTTAATCTTTTTGACAATTTGCAATAGGCAATTCGCAATAGGTGGCAGACAATGGGCGTTTATTTACCTATTGCCTGTTCCAACAAAATGATTAACTAAAACGTGGCGGTTGCCAAATGCTGTTCAGATAAGAATTAGAACAGTCTTGTTGATTGTGAATAGCTATTTTTACATTAACCGTTTCAAAAATGATTTGAGACAGCGAAAAAGGAGTTTGAGGAACAAATACAACAACCTGTGAACTATGATAATCCACTGCTTTAAACGGTAAATTTTCGTGGTCGTGGTGTTTGTCGTCAGGGTGGTTGATTGTCTTTGCGTAGTGTTCGCTTAAAAACTCAATCAAATTAGAATTGTCCCACTCAACGTGTTCCAAATAATGGTGAACAAGTGTAGGCAGTCGCAATACCTGTCCGAAAGCCGTGTTGGCTGTCAGAA
>CAZSEG010000077.1:11318-14955 GCA_964605875.1 uncultured Chitinophagaceae bacterium | reverse complement strand
CACGTACTATTCGAATTATCGATTAATGCTTCGGTAAGGATTGATTAGCAATATTGCTCAAAAGCGCCTAATAAACTATCTGCAATCATTTGTGCCGGACGCCCTTCAATCTGATGACGCTCAATCATATGCACTAATTTTCCATCTTTAAATAAAGCCATCGGCATGGGCTATGTGTCGGCAGCGCACAGCAACACCGGCAGCGAAATATTTGTGGAAGTGCGCGACAAGCAACTGAAAGCTAAAGTGGTGAAAACGCCTTTTCTTTAATCAATTATATTACAGATGAAACTTACGGTAATAGGCGCAAACGGTCGCTCGGGGAAATTGGTGGTGGAGTATGCTTTACAAAAAGGCTGGCACGTAACGGCTTATCTGCGCGATAAAAACAAGCTGCCGATTGCTCACGCTAATCTGAATTTTATAGAAGGCGATGCAGAAAATGCAGCACAAATCGCTAAAGCGATTGAAGGCTGCGATGCGGTGGTTTCGGCACTTGGAGTAGTGGATGTAGCGGGCGATGTGTCGCTGATGAGCGAAGGCATGAAACGCATCATTCCTGCAATGCAACAGCATGGCGTGAAGCGCGTAATTGCCATTGGTGGCATGGGTGTGTTGCAGGCAAGCGACAGTATTTTCATTAAAGATTTACCCGACTTTCCTGCCATATACAAGAACATTTCCGAAGGTCATTTCAAGGTTTACGAACTGCTGAAAGCAACCGACCTTGACTGGACTTTTCTTTGCTGTCCTTACATTCCCGATGGCGGGCGAACAGGAAATTATTTACTGAAAAAAGATTTCCTGCCTCTTGGAAAACAACAGATAAATACAGGCGACATAGCTGATTTTATTGTGAAGGAATTGGAGCAGAATAGTTTTGTGGCAACAAGAGTGGGAATTTCAAATTAGAAACCTATAAGGCTTTTAAAAACTTATAGGTTTGTGCCAATGCAATTATTCCAAAAACTAAAACTTCTTTACCGCGCTTACAAATACAAAACCAAAGATGATGCGGGAGGAATAGCCTATATGCTTCAAGCATTGTCGGAAGGTAAAACCGCATTAGACATCGGGGCACACAAAGCGGGTTATCTATATCATATCAGAAGCAAAGTAGGCAAACAAGGCAGGGTATTTGCCTTTGAGCCGCAAACGGTTTTATTCAATTACTTACAAAACGTCATTCATATTTTTGGGTGGAAGAATGTTTCGGTACATCAAATTGCACTGTCTGATTCCAAAGGGCTTGTCAAATTACTTTTACCTGAAAACGGCAGGCAAAAATCAAGCTCTCCCGGAGCAACCATCGCCCGATTGGATAACGGGATAAACTTTACCGCAACCGAAGAAATTGAAACTGATACACTTGACAGCTTTTGCGCGCAACACAACATCCAACCCGATTTTTTAAAGATTGATGTAGAAGGAAATGAACTAAAAGTTTTTGTGGGCGGTATTGAAACATTGAAAAAATACAAGCCCCAAATTATGGTTGAAATTGAAGCAAGGCACGTTGGCAAAGCAAAAGCGATTGAAACATTTACCTTTCTCGAAAGCATAAACTACAAAGGTTTTGCGCTTTACGGCAACGCAAAAATTCCTTTAAGTGAGTTTAGTTTTGAGGTTCATCAAAACACCTCCGACAAGAAAAATTATTACAATAATTTTGTGTTTGAATAAATACAGATATTCGCATTCATTCAATATTCATAAGCATTGAAAATTTCTATCATCGGCACGGGCAATGTTGCCACACATATTGGTGTTGCATTGAAAAATGCCGGACACACAATTGCGGACGTTACCGGCAGAAATGCAGATGCCGCAAACGAGCTTGCCGCACTGCTGAATGCCAAAGCAAATTTTGACATAACCAACACTGATGCCGATGCAGAAATTATTTTGCTTTGTGTAAAAGATGATGCGATAGCTGAGGTGGCTTCCCTCCTACCCTTTTCCGAAAAAATTATTGCGCACACATCGGGTTTTCGCTCCTACAATCTCTTGGCTGCTGCCGGAAACAATATTGGAATTTTCTACCCGCTTCAAACCATGAAAAAAGAGGTTGCGTTCGATTTTAAAAATGTGCCGATGCTGGTGGAAGGAAGTAATGAAACAACATCCGCAATGCTGCATCAATTAGCTTCGGATATTTCAGAAAGCGTTCATCCGGTGAATGAGTTACAGCGACAATACATTCACGTTGCCGCAGTGTTTGCCAATAATTTCACCAATCATCTTTGGGAACTTGCCGAGCAAATTCTGCTTGAACAAAACCTTAACTTGGATGTACTTCGTCCGCTTATTGCCCGCTCGGCAGAAAATATTGCAACGCATAGTCCTTCGCAATTGCGCACAGGTCCCGCAGCGCGCGGGGATTTTTTCACCATAGATGCTCACCTGAATCTGCTGCACAATGAAGCGGAAATGACAAAGGTTTACCGGGTGCTTACAGAAAGTATTTTGAAGAATAAAGTTTCATAAATATAAAAGCAAAACGCCCGTTTATGCTAAGCACAAACAGGCGTTTTATTCAGATATGATGTTGTACTTACAGTACGCTTACATTTTCTGCCTGAGGTCCTTTTTTACCTTCACCCATTGCGTCAGATACGCTGTCGCCTTCTTTAGCCGGAGCGCCTTTTACTTGTGAGTGGTGGAAGAATAAATCTTTTTCACCGCTGTCTTGAACGATAAAACCAAAACCCGAATCTGTCTTAAAAAACTTTACTTTACCTGTTTGCATTACTTGTTATTTATTAAAAATTATACTGTCGAAAAAAGTTTTGCTGTTCGGAATTACAACATCGCCATTTTTTTCAGCGTGCGAATGTAAGATTAAAGTTGGTAACAATCATAAAATGTTTTGAAAGCAGCAAATCTTAACCACAAATTATTGTAACCGAATAATAACTATTCCACTTTTCCTTTTACATCCAAAGCATCGCGTAAGCCGTTGCCTACAAGATTAAAAGCCAATACCAACAACATGATTGCCAAGCCCGGAAACAATGCCAGATAAGCATTTGGCGAGTCAATAAAATCTTTGTATTCATTCAACATACTGCCCCATGAAGGTGCGGGTGGCTGAATGCCCAAGCCGATGTAGCTCAATCCGCTTTCAACCAGAATAGCATTTGCAAAATTGGCGCAGGCTACTACAATTACCGGTCCGGTGATGTTGGGTAAAATATGTAAGAATATGGTGCGTGCATCGCTGAAGCCCAAACTCTTTGCTGCGGATACAAATTCCATTTCACGAATTACCATGAATTGCCCGCGCACAATACGCGCTACTTCCACCCACATAGTTAAACCAACAGCAATAAAAATCATTACTAATTTATTCTCAATCAAACTGCCCGCGCTGATGTATAAACCCATCGCCAAAAGCAGCGTAGGAATACTCCAGAACACATTGATAATCCACATGATAATTTTGTCGGTAATGCCTTGAAAAAAACCTGCCAATGCACCCAAAACAACACCGATAGTGAGTGAAATCAACACGGCAATCAAACCCACTGAAATAGAAATGCGCGTGCCGATTAACAGGCGCGAAAGAATATCTCTGCCAAACTTATCAGTGCCGAGCAGGAACTTCTTTTTTACCAATAAATCGTCTTCAACTTTT
>CAZSEG010000077.1:6184-11308 GCA_964605875.1 uncultured Chitinophagaceae bacterium | reverse complement strand
GCGAAACACTTCGTTCATCTGCAAAGATGAAGAACCCATGCCCAACAAACCGGCTACTGAATAGCGTTTGATTTCAGGCTCAAATTGTTTGCCTTTGTATTGTTCAACTTCCAGCGAATCATTTACAAAGCGATAGGAATTTATGGGTTGTAATTTGTATTGCTTTTCGTAGCCGTCTATCAAACCCAAAAAGAAATTTTGGTTGATGACGCGCTCTTTTTTTACCTTTAAAAAAGTGATGGAAAAGCCCGGTGGATGCGTTTCCAACTCAAGAATTTGTTCGTTTGCCGAAGGTGAGTTGTCGGGCGCAATCACATAGCAGAACAATGAAAGTATAGCAGCAATCACCAAACCCGCCATTGCACTTTTATTTCGCTTGAAACGACCGCGTGCTTTGCTATCTATTATCTGCACTTTGCTTGATTGTTATGTGTGGGCAAACGTACATAAAAATACAATGTGCGCAGTGCGGTAAAACATCAATTTATTTTGCTTTGGTAACATTCGTTCGGGTTGTGCGTAAGAACACGCATGAAGCCGTTTGTTTCCGATAATTATTTGAAAATGCTTATTGCCTTAGTGGTTGTAAGTTGGTCTGTGCTGGCAATTCTGCCGCTAATGGCAGGTTGAAAAATATATTTTCAGAAACTGAAACAATTCATTGAAGATTCAGTAAAAGAATATCAAAAAACTCATTCTTCTGACATTAAAATTTAAAAGTATCACCGGGCAAAAGTTTTTGAGAGTTTCTTTTGTTCCGGTGATTTTTTTTGTCCTATTCTTTCCTTATTCAGCTAATTAAAATTACTGCACTACTACATCAAAAACCACATCCATGTCGGTTTCGCCATTGTCGATGTTGCCGGTTTTAGGGTCTTCGCCCAAGTGTTTTAAAGTAATTTTTAAAGTGCCTGTTTGCGGGTGCCATGTTTTCCATGTAGAGATTATGCCCACATCTTTACCATTTTTGTCTTTATCAAGACTATCAATGGATAGTGATGAGAAATTTTGTGTAAAGAAGAATTGGTGTTCGTCCGCTTTTTCCTTTATCTCAGCAGTAATATCTTCCACAGGCGATTTTGTTTCATTCAAAAGTACCAACTCGGCCGTGTAAACTCCTTGCTGTTGCAGCTTAATAGAATCTTTGGTAACCGTTCCGTTGATGTTTTTGTAAACGAAAGTTTGCGTACCGCTCAGCGATGTTAATTTTACTTTTAATGTGGTGATGGTTTCTTGTCCGTCATGGCTATGGTCTTCGGGTTTGCAAGAATTTAAAGTGGTTGTCATGGCAATAATTGCGATTAACGCTGCGAATAAAAATTGTTTGTTTTTCATGATAAATAATTTGTTTTTGTTTTAAAAAATAATGAGGTTGATTAAACATAATAGGTTGATTTTTAACCACATAGAAACATAGTTTAAGCAGCTTTTGGCGGAGCTATGTTTTTCTATAATTTTCTAAGCAAGCATAGTTTTTGCAAGCAAAAAAATTATAGAAAATACACTTTTATTCTATGTTACTATGTGGTTAATCATTTCATATTTTTTGTTTGAAAATGAAAGGGTACACGAACGCGCAAAGAAACATTTACTCCTTGCGCATCGCTGAAATAGCGGAAGCGATTCAGGTACTCGCGGTAGGATTGATTGAGCAAATTGACGGCAGCAAGATGAATGCTTATCGGCTGCGACATCTTGGTTTTGATGTCGAAACCGGCTTCAACATTCAGCAGCCAATAAGCAGGCGGGGCGGGCGCAAAATCCTGATTGGCGGGCGCAAGCGTTTGGCGCAAAACATTCACCACCGAAACCCCGAAGTACACGCCCGCCACATTTTTAAAATCGGCAAAAGTGTAGCGCACACCATTTTCAAAACGCTGCGGAGGCATCAGCATTAACCAGTCTTTTTGGCTTCGATTCCACGCGCGCAGCAGCGAAGTTTTGCTCGAAATTTTGAACCCTTTAAATGGTTTAATTTCAAGGTCAATATCACCACCCGTCAGCGACACATTCGCCTGCGTGTATTCAAAAACAGGAAAAGTGCCGCGAATGGTTTCTATGGTGCGCAGGGCAGGTTTCACATACATAAACTGCTGAATGAAATTTTGGTAAAAACCAATGTGCAGATTCAACCAACTCCACTGCGCATCAAAAGCCGAAGAAATATTAAGCGAAACTTCGGGCGAAAGATTGCGGTTGCCCACGTCATAGGAAGCCGCGCCATGATGTACGCCACCGGCAAAAAGTTCCACCATGTTGGGCGCACGCCATGCTGTACCAACGTTTACATTCCACTTTATTTTTTCGGTAAAATGATACTCTGCGCCAACGCTGCCCGAAGGCACTGCATAAGAAAAAACAGGTCGCTCGTTTTGCAGATACGCCTGCTGCCAGCGATAGTCAAAACGCACACCTGCTTCAATTTCCAACTGCTTAAACTGCCAGCGTTCAATCCAGAAAATTCCGCCATTGAAATTCCAGAAAGAAGGTATGACATTGCTGTATCGCTGGTTGTTGGTTTGGGTCATAAAACTGATGCCAATCATACCCGCAAAACGCTTCACGCGGTTGTGTTCCCACAGCGCATCGGCAGTGATGGTTTGTATGCCGAACTCCGCACCGGGCTTTTGTGCCAGCGTTTTCGGGTTGTTGTAAGCGCGGTGCTTATCATACTCTCTGCGC
Source organism: uncultured Chitinophagaceae bacterium (assembly GCA_964605875.1). Taxonomy (GTDB): domain Bacteria; phylum Bacteroidota; class Bacteroidia; order Chitinophagales; family LD1; genus UBA7692. The sequence continues at coordinate 8,626 of CAZSEG010000077.1, read as the reverse complement.
AAATTATACTGATAAGCAACAGTCAGTTTTACTTCGCCCAAATCACCTGTTTTTATGCGCGATGAAACTTTCAGCAAATTGTGTTCGATGGCTTGACGCGGAGGCGCAATGCTGTAGGTAAAAGTTGCGCTGTCGTTTGGCTTGCCCCGCGCAATTGCATTTTGCAAATCGGTTAAATTTCCAAAGTGAGATGAAGACAAAATACCAATGCTTGTTTGAAAGCGCGAGTAGAAAACTTCCACTCCATACTTCTCTTTGTTCCACCCCAAAGCAGCAGAAAAATTGCCTTCTTCCACACCTGTGTTTTTCAACCAATAATTTGCCGTGCGCGCATTGCCGCCCCTGCGATACGTGCCCTGCACACGCCATGCAAGGGACGCAACTTTTGCATGATTGCCTTGCAGCAATGCACTCACATTATGCTCGGCATTGTTGCTGTGAATTACATAATTTGCCTCGCCCGAAACCGCCCCATCATCGGGCAGAGCGTTAGGCTCAAGCAGTATCACTCCGCCAATGGCATCGCTGCCGTAGCGAATGGAATTTACGCCCTTTATCACCGAAATTCTTTGCGCCAGAAAAGGGTCAACTTCGGGTGCATGCTCATTGCCCCATTGCTGCGCCTCCTGCCGCACACCGTTATTCATGATTACAATTCTGCAGCCTTGCAATCCATGAATAACCGGTTTAGAAATATTGGTTCCGGTGGAAAGCGCGCTCACCCCTGATAGCTGCTTTAAAGTTTCGCCCAGCGACAGCCCGCGCAGTTGCTCCAATTGCCTGCCCTGAAGTTTTTCAACATCCAAAGTTACCTGATTGTCTTTTTTGTGTTGCTCCACCACCACTTCCTCCAACTCGGCTTCGGTGTGGTGCATTTCGAGCACCACCGAAGTATCCTTATTCAGCATCACTTCATAATACTCCGGTTCGCAGCCCACGTGCGAAATATGCAGCGTGTATTTGCCCGCGCAAAGGTTTTTAAATGCAAATTTCCCGAACTCATCCGCCAGCATTTCCGCTTTGGTTTCAATTACATGAACCGAAGCATAGTCAAGCGATTTGCCCGAATGTACATCTGTAATTTTGCCCTTTAGCTGCAAGCGGCATGAGTTTGTTTGCGCAAACAAACTCATGCACGCTTGCACGCACAATAAGATTAGTGTTAGAAATTGTTTCACTGAATATTTACGGTTTCCGAATACGGGAAATGTGATTTGTCCAAAAATCTGTCATGGTGAGTTTATCGAACCATGAGTCTTTAAAAACATTATATCCTTCGACAAGCTCAGGATGACATTTTCAAGTTTAGCAGAACTTTTAAAACAGCCTCACACAAAAAAGATGTATCAGCAAACCGGAGGACCCCGCAGAGAATAACCCTGCTGAACAGCAGGAACGAATACGGAAGTATAAAAAACTACTTCCGCAGATGAATAATTCGGAATGAATTTGAAATCAGGTTCGGGAGCGGAATTTGCGACAACCGAAATATCAATTTTGCAAAAAGTGCAGGCTTCGTGTTCGTGCGATTCGTGCAGGTGATTGTGGCAGCCATCATGATGCCCGTCCACATGATGCAGAAAAAGAAAGTGAATTTCTTTAACCGTTGTGGTGTAACAAAACACCGGCAACAGCAACAATGCAAGAAATTTCATGATACTTTTACGCACAGGGCGACAAATGTATGTGTTCATTTTAACTTAACACAATCTGTGTATAGTATTTTTTACCCCACGAATGCATTATTTACACTACTTCAATTCAACTATCACCTCACAAGCCTTATCCACCATTTGCTTCGACACATCCAAGTGCGTTACAAAGCGCACGTGCGTAGCCGAAAATGGCTGTACTTTTATATGGTGCGGCAATAGCTTTCCGGCAAACTGCATGGCATCTTCCACTTCGGCAATCACAATGTTGGTGGCTACGGGCAGCACATTTTTTACCAAAGCGCATTGGTGCAATGCGGCTTCAATTTGTTTTGCATGAAAATGGTCTTGCTTAATTCTTTCCACATTATTATCAAGTGCATAAATGCCTGCGGCAGCTAACAAACCCGATTGCCTCATGCCTCCACCCAACGCCTTGCGAATCTTGCGCGACTTTTTAATAAAATCTTTTTTGCCAATCAGCACCGAGCCAACGGGCGCGCCCAAACCTTTTGAAAGGCACACCGACATACTGTCGAATAATCCGCTGAGGTCGGCAGGCTTTGCATGGAGCGCGCAAAGCGCATTGAAAATCCGCGCACCATCGCAGTGCAAAACGAGCTGATGCTTTTTGCAAAACGCGCTGATGACTTTCATTTCTTCTACATTATACACGCCTCCACCGCCTTTGTTGATGGAGTTTTCGATTGCCACCATGCGCGTGTTGGGATACCAATCGAAATCGGGCAGCATACTTGCTTCAATATCACTGACGGTCATCTTGCCGTTG
>CAZSEG010000077.1:4801-6174 GCA_964605875.1 uncultured Chitinophagaceae bacterium | reverse complement strand
TTGTAAGCCGCACACTCACGCCCGAAATCATTGCCCATGCTCCGGTTTCATAGTTGTAGATATGCGAAAGTTTGTCGCATATTACTTCGTCCAATGGCTGCGTGTGTGCCTTGATGGCGGTTTGGTTGCTCATGGTTCCCGAAGGAAAAAACAAGCCCGCCTCCATGCCGAAAAGAGCAGCGACTTTTTCTTCCAAAGCCTTTACTGTTGCATCTTCTGCAAACACATCATCACCCACTTGTGCGTTCATCATTGCCTGCAACATGGCTGCCGATGGTTTGGTTACAGTGTCGCTTCTGAAATCTATAATTTGCATGAGTTGTTGTTTTTACGATTTGCGACAGTTTGTATTTTGTCGAATATCGCATTGTCGAATATCTCTTTAATTAAATACCTGTTCAATGAATCTGCCAAATAATGAAGACTGTAACAAAAGCGGAAATACAAAACCAATCACACTGCCTGTGAAATGCACAATGTGTCCAACGTTATCGCCTCCTCTTTTAGCCATGTAAGCGCTATACAAAAGATAAATGGGTCCGAAAATATATGCCGGAATAGAAGGCAAAAACATAATTGAAATTCCACCGGTAGGATTCAGTAATATGGATGCAAAAACCACTGCTGCTACTCCCCCGCTTGCTCCTAAACTACGGTAGCCAATATTGTCTTTTTGGGTAAACAAATGGTAAACATCAGCCAACGCAACCGCACCAAAATACATAAGTACATATAGTGAAGTTCCAAAAGGAAACAACATGCTGAAATACTGCTCCACATAAGTACCGAAGCTCCAAAATGCCAGCATATTAAAGAGCAGATGCCCCATATCAGCATGAATAAACGAGCAGGAAACAAGCCGATGCCATTCGTTGTATCGCCAAATTCTGTATGGTTGAAAAATCAACTTATCAATCAGGCTGTGGTTGCTGAATGCGAGAAAAGAAATTAGCACAGTAACTGCCGCAATGCTTACGGTAAGGCTCATTGAAATTTTATTTTATTGATGTTTCGATTTGCGACTGTTCGATTTGCGATATTCGACAGCCCGTTTGTATTTTGTCGAAAATCGAAAATCGCTTTATCAAAAATCTGTTATTGTATTTTTAATTTCACTTTTCAACTTCTATTGTTAAGCGTTGCAAGTTGCTTTTTTCAGATGAATTACCAATCAAAATTAAATACCTGCCGCTATCTACCTGCCATGTTTTTGTATCAGCATTATACCATGCTAAATCCTTAACAGGAACTGAAAGTGCAGCGCTTTTTTGTTCGGCAGGATTTAATTCGATTTTAGTAAAAGCGCGCAACAATTTCTCAGGCATATCAACCGTTGAATTTTGGAAACCAATGTAAAGTTGAACCACTTCTGC
>CAZSEG010000077.1:0-4791 GCA_964605875.1 uncultured Chitinophagaceae bacterium | reverse complement strand
TTCTGCTCCGCTCCTGTTGCCTGTATTTTTCACAGAAAATTTTACTTGAAGTGTATCATCTGCTTTGAGTTGTGTACTCGTTGCTTTAATATCCGAAATGCTAAAATCGGTGTAGCTTAAACCAAAGCCGAAAGGAAAACGTGCTTGCTTTTTTTCTTTATCAAACAGCGTGTAGCCGTGATAATATCCGTATTCCGCTTCGGCAGCGTAGGAATCGAAAGGCGGCAAATCGCTTTCGTTTTTTGGCACTGTAAAAGGCAATTTCCCGCTTGGATTTACTTCACCAAAAATGATACGCGCCAATGCCGTGCCGCCTTCCATACCGTTGTAAAAAATTTGCAGAATAGAAGGAACTGATTCATGCCATTCTTCGACCGTGATTGCTGCGCCCGCAACCAAAACCACAATTACTTTTTTATTGAATTGTGTTGCGGTTTTAATGAGGTCGATGTCCTGTTGATGTAAATGCAAATAAGCCCTATCGCCACCCAAACCTAACTTGCCTGACCTGACAATAAAGCCTTTTTTGTTGGGCTTGGTTCTGCTGCGAATAAAGCCATCGGAGATGTATTCGCCTTCATCTTTATGTGTTGTGCCGGCTACAATAATTACTGCATCTGTTTGTTTGCAAAGCGTTTCGATGTTTTGAAAGTTTTTATCGCTTACGGATTTTACTTCAACATTACTTTGAGCTAAATAATTTTTTATGCCTTGCAATGGCGTAATAATGTAATTGGGTTTTACGGAACTGCTGCCTTTATCGCCTGTTTGCGCTAAGTCTGCCAATGAGCCAATTACGGCAACAGACTTTAACTGTGCTTTATCAAGCGGCAACAATTGGTTTTGATTCTTTAATAAAACCGCGCTTTTTTCGGCTGCTTCGCGGGCGAGGCCAATGTGTTTTTGTGTACCCAACAATTCGGCAGGATACTTTTGAAATTCATTGCGCACAGAAAAGTAAACTTTGGTGCGCAGGATGGGAAACACGAGTTTGTCAATATCCTGAATGGTAATCAGACTGTCTTTAATGGCTGCTTTAATCTTTGACGGTTTGTAAAACTTTGCTTTGGGCATTTCAATATTCATGCCTGCTTTTACACCATTTACAGTATTGCTCAAACCCCACATCCAGTCGGAAGTGATGTAGCCTTTAAAGCCCCACTCGTTGCGCAAAATATCAGTGAGCAGAAATTTATTCTCGCCACAATAAATGCCATTCAATTTATTGTAAGCGCTCATGATGGAAGCCGCACCGCTTTCTACCGCTTTTTTAAAATGCGGCAGATAAACTTCGCGCAAGGTTCTTTCGCTCATATTCATGCTGCCGCCAAAGCGGTTGTTTTCCATGCTGTTTGCGGCAAAATGTTTCAAACAAGCCTGCACGTTGTGTTTTTGAATACCCGCAACCAATGCCGAAGCCATTGCACCCAGATGATGCGGGTCTTCACCGTAGGTTTCCTGCGCCCGCCCCCAAGCCGGATGGCGCAACAGGTTCATGCAAACTGCACCGGAATAATTTGCGCCAACCGCGCGGATTTCTTCCGCCATTGCTTCGCCAATTCTTTGCTCTAAATCCACATCCCAGCTTGCGCCACGCGCCATAGTAACCGGAAATGCAGTTGCGCCTTTCATAAAACTTAAACCTCTTGGTCCATCGGCAAAAACAGTTGCGGGAATTTTTAGTCTTTCAATACCGCCTGCCTTCACGGGTTTTAAGGAATTTGAAAACAAAATGGAAGTTCCGAAAGCCGTTACTCCGCTGCCGGAAATTTCTTTTAACTTTTCTTCTAAAGTGAGGCGCGAAAGGATTTCTGTTGCTGTCGCATCCGCTACACCGTCATTAAAACTTTCGGGTAATCTAAGCCCCTGACTACAAACACAAAGCGGCATCAAAACGGCAAAAAACAAAGAGATACGAAGATTCATGGGCGGCAAATCTGCTTAAAAAAACATCAACAACGATACTTTAGTATCCGGGCGAATATCCAATATGCGCGATGCGATTTATTTACATTTTAACAGAGTAGCTTACAACTGCTAATAATTATTTAGTCATCTCATTTTATATCTGTGATAAAATCCTATTTTCGTTGTTCGTTTTTTAAAAAAATCAATAAACAATCTTTTACAATGAAGCAAATTGTACTATCGCTCGGGGTCATGGCATTTGTTGCTACGCAAGCGCAAAATGTGAAACAAACTATTCAGGATCCTTCGCTTAAACGCTCTTACTATGCTCACGAAGGTGTGCCGACTAACCACCAACCAAAACTTTCAGCTCCGGTTCAACAGTCTTCTGCAGGGAGATCGGTAAATTCGGTGGTAATCGGTGTGGCAGGTAATTTATACACTGCTTTGAATGAAGGAACAAAGCCCTTATATGCAGATGATTCCATCAGCGCGGTTACGTTCATTCACAGAGGTTTGAACCAAGCCAATATTCCCGATAACAAAGGGCAATATATGTTTGATGTGTCCAAAGATAAAGGCGCAAGTTGGAATGTGAATATTGGTCCGTTGAATCCTGCGGGGCAATATGTTGGAACACCATCTGCACGTTTTCCGCAAGCGGCAATTTTCAGACCAAACAATTCATTGATTGCCGACAGTGCCTATTTGGCTTACACCGGAACATGGTTGGATTACAACTCTACCGGAGGCACAAACGAGGAATGGAGCGGTGAATATCGCGGTGTGGGCAGATTGGATGGCGACACATCTACTTTTACCGAAAGCGCAGACTTTGTTAATGGCGGATATGTAATTACTGCACAATCGCTGCAACAAAGCAAAAACGGCACTTTCTGGAATTTGCATTTGAATTTCCGCACCGTTCCAAACGCAAATGGCGGAACGAGCCAAATCAGAGATTCACTTATTATTATGAAAGGTGAATGGAATGCAACAACAAAAACTATTGACTGGACTGAAACTCAATTAGCGCATGGTGCGATTCTTGAAGATGTGGGCGGAACAGGAAATGAATCTACTTTGGTTACAGATTTTGATATTGCTTTCGACCCGACCGGTCAATACGGATGGATTGCCTTGAAAGGCGATTTTACGCAAGACGACCAATATACTTTCGACCCGATTTTCTTTAAATCAACAGATGGCGGAGCTACATGGAGCGCGCCTATCAAAATTAACCTGACTGAAATTCAACAGATAGCTTACAACTTGAATACTGATGTTTCTAATGTAGCTACATCAAGCGGTTCATCTGATTTGGCGGTGGATGCTTACGGCAATCCTCACTATCTTATCGCTGTATTGAATGGCGCGGAAGATGACGGCAGCGGAACAAACCACTACAACATCTACCCGAATGCAGGAACAGGTTTGTATGATTTGACTTTTGACCCGAACGCAGGAAACGGCTGCAACTGGAAAGCAATTTTGGTTGATGAAATCATTTCGGTTTTGTCGGGTGATATTTGTTTAGATGAAGTTGGCGGTGGCGCGATTGATTTGGATTTGCGCGCAAACATTTCCCGTTCAAACGATGGAACTAAATTGTTCTTCTCTTGGTTGGATACCGACATTATTAACGGTGAAAATCCTGACCCAAGCGATAACTTCCTGAAAAATATTTCACCTAACCTTTTTGGAAAAGGATTGGATGTTGCTACCAACAAATTAACGCCTACCAAAAACTTTACTGACGGTGATGCGCAATTCGGAGGCAACAGAGTGGGTACTTTTGGCGGAGCATTGTTTCCGGCAGTTTCACCTACTGTTTTGACCAACGGAACTACTTTCAACATTCCGGTTGTTTTGGCGGAAGTAGATTTTCAATCTTCTGCTACTGTTATTACACAAAAATATGGCGTTAATCCTGCCAGATTCCACTATATACAAGATGTAAGTTTTACCGCTGCTGAATTTACAGACAGCTTAACCGATGTTTTGCCTCCGGTAATCACATTGAATGACTCTGCGGTAATTACACTTTTGGTTGGCACACCATATACCGAATATGGCGCAACCGCAGTGGATTGTAATGACGGCCAAGTACAGGTTACATTCTCAAACAATGTGAATGTGAATGTTGCCGGTGAATACCAAGCCACCTATATTGCTGTTGATGCCGCAGGAAATGCCGACACGGCAATCAGAACAATCATTGTTGGTCGCACACCGGAAGCAAATTTTTCATACTCTATAACATATTTACCTAACAGTACCAGAGTAGCTTGCTCTAACAAATCTTTGTATTCACCAACAAGTTTTGCGTGGACTTTCCCCGGAGGCTCTCCCGGTGTTAATAACAGTTCACCAAATCCGAGTACAACCTACTTTACAGGTGGTCAAAAATGTATCACGTTAGTAGCGAGCAATTCATTCGGTTCTGATGATACTACGGTTTGTATTGATATTACGATTGGCACTAACATTGATGAAGTAGTGTTCAATGAATCATTCAAAGTTTATCCTAATCCAAGCAAAGGATTGGTTCATGTAAGTGTAATGGGATTGGAAAACGAAGAAATGACCGTTTCATTCCTGAACATTTTGGGCGAAGAAGTTTTGCCTGCAAGTACTCAACTTGTAACCGGAGAAGGTTTCTTAACTGTTGATGCTTCTACATTACAATCCGGCAGCTACTTTGTGAAAATACAAGCTGCAAAAGCAACGGCAGTGCGGAAAGTAACGTTGGTGAAGTAATTGTAACCATTACATAATATTTAAAAGGGCGATTGAAACCAATCGCCCTTTTTTTATGCAAGAAAGTGAGAAGCTGTTTGGATTTATCTCACTAATTTTTTTATGGCTCTTTTCGGCTGCAAC
>CAZSEG010000076.1:0-14973 GCA_964605875.1 uncultured Chitinophagaceae bacterium | reverse complement strand
GCCACTGTTCACCCGAAAACGTTTTTGAGCATCGCAAATCTTCAACCCGAATATTGCGTGAATTATGCTGCGCAAACATTAACGCTCACACCAACGGGCGGAACGCTTTCGGGCAACGGTATTGCGGGAAATAATTTTGTTCCTGCCGTTGCAGGCGCAGGCAACCACACGGTTTCTTATCATTATGTTGATGCGAATACTTGCGCGTGGGATACTTCCGAAAGCACGGTTGTTCACGCTTTGCCCGTTGTAAATTTTTCGGGTTTGGCGGCTGAATATTGCGTGGATGCCTCGCCTGTAACTTTGAATGAAAATCCTGTTGGCGGAGCGTTTAGCGGTGCGGGAATTTCGGGCAATACTTTTTCACCGAATGTTGCGAATGTGGGAACACATGAAATCATTTACACCTTCACCGATGCGAACAACTGCACCAATGCCGATACGCAAAATGTGGTTGTAAATACTTTGCCGCAGGTTTCGTTTACAGGCTTAAATTCAAGCTATTGCAATTACGCGGGAAGTGTTGTGTTGCAAGGGATTCCGCAGGGCGGAACGTTTTCAGGTATAGGAATAAATGGCAGCGATTTTACCATGAACAACGCGGGTGTCGGCATACATGAAATTGTGTATGAATACACCGATGCGCAGGGCTGCTATGCAAGCGATACACAACAAACAGAAGTATTTGCTTTGCCGCAGCCATTCGCGGGAAATGACACTGCAATTTGTTTGAACCAGCCCGCACAATTAAATGCAACGGGAGGAGGAATTTATGCGTGGAGCAACGGCAATACAAACGCATCGCAGGTTGTTACGCCACTTGCTTTAACACAATACAATGTTACCGTTACGGATGCGAACAATTGCGCAGCAGCAGACAGCATGATTGTTGCAATCAATCCACTGCCGTTGATTGCATTAACGCCTGCTGATGTTTCTTGCAATGGTTTTGCAAATGGAAGTATTACATCTAATGTCAGCAATGGAACACAGCCTTTTGTTTATTCATGGAGCAACAGTGAAACCGGTACATCTGTCAGCAGTCTTTCACCCAACAATTATTCGCTTACCGTTACAGATATAAACGGTTGTGCCGACACAGCAGATGCAACAATTACAGAGCCTGCCTTGCTTACAAGCAACGAAATATTGAATGACAGTGTAAGTTGTTTCGGAAGAAGTGATGGTAATTCAGCCTTGCAAATTGCAGGCGGCACAACGCCTTACACAATTGTTTGGAACAGCAACCCGCCACAACAAACAACCGCATTAACCAATGTTGTTGCAGGAACTTACATTGCCAACATCAGCGATGCAAACGGTTGTTTACTTGCTGATACTGTTTTGATTGAAGAGCCTTCGTTGCTTACCGCAAATACACAAAATATTGTCAACCTGCTTTGCTTTGAAAATCCTATTGGCAGTGTTGAAGTTGTTGCACAGGGCAGTATTTCGCCATACACCTATTCATGGAACAGTGCTCCTCCACAGCAAACTGCTGTTGCGAATAATCTGTTTGCAGGAAGCTATTCTGTAACTGTTACAGATAATATAGGTTGTACAGTAACTGCAAATGCAACTATCACTCAACCGACAAAATTACTGTTTGTTTTGGTTGATTCTGTTCAGCCAAAATGCTTTGGTGAAAGCACGGGTTCAATCATCACAAATGCTTCGGGTGGTGTTTCTCCATACACCTACATCTGGAATCATGATTTGTCATTAAACAATTCGTCTGCGCAAAATATTCCGCAGGGATTTTATGCTATAACAGTGAGTGATGCCAACGGTTGCAGAGATTCGCTTTCATTGAATTTGCCCGAACCTGCGCTGCTTACGGTTGCGCTTTTGCACACAGATTTGAGTTGTTATCAATCTAATGACGGCACTATCAATGCAAATGTGAATGGCGGTAATGGCGGCTACAATTATTCATGGAATAGCAATAGCATTTTTGGCAGTTCCGGCAGTGGTTTGGTTGCGGGAAATTATGCCGTAACCGTGCATGATATTTTAGGTTGTACGGCAACCGATAACACATCCATTCTTCAACCAGATGAAATCATCATCACTATGCTGCAAGATACAACGGTGCGCATTGGTCATGCTGTGTTGATTCATAATAATGTAGTTGGTGGTGTTGGTATTTATACTTTTGATTGGCAACCCAAAAAAGATTTGAATTGCAGCAATTGCGAATCGCCAGTTTCTTCTACTATTCAAAATATAGAATATCAACTGTTGGTTGAAGATGCCACAGGCTGCACGGTAACTGCATCTGTGAATATTTTTGTGATTCTTGACAAGCAATTGTACATCCCGAATTTGTTTTCGCCAAACAACGATGGTATTAACGACCGCTTTGAAATTTTTACCGATGCAGTAAAATTATTCAGCCTCAAAATTTTTAACCGCTGGGGCGAAAAAGTATTTGAAAGCAACGACTACAAACAAGGTTGGGACGGCTACTATAACGGTGAACTTGCGCCATCGGGAAACTACGTTTATCACGTTTCAATCACCTTTGTGGATGGGCAAACGGAGAAGCGGAAAGGGAGTGTGATGTTGGTGAGGTAGCCTCTGCGGAGTTTACGAATCAAGTTGGTATCAAATCTCTTGGCGAAACTTCTAATTGCGCGGCAATCAGTGAAAGGTAAGAAACTGAAAAATTCACTTTGCCTAATTCTATTCTGTTGATTTGCGAATAATCTTTGTCGTTGCAGGCAAAAGCAAGTTCCATTTGTGTCAAGCCTTTTTTCAAACGCAGTTCTCTGATTTTTCCTCCTATTTTTTTCAGAAAAACTTCATCTCTGTAATATGTCTTGCTTGCTTTTTTAGGCACATCGCAAAAGGATGGTTTAAGGATAATTTGCCATAGGGAGAATTATCCTTATTATTGCGTTTCATCAGAACAATAAGTTATGACAAAAACAACACTCATTTTCATTTTTACGGTGTTCTGCCCTATGAGCTATGCGCAGTTGCAAATGCCACTTGGAAACTGATTGATAACAGACAAATTTTAGAAAATGAAAAACAGGCTCATTAAAACAATCGCATTAGTTCTTACCGTATCAGGACTTGGCACGATACAGGCGCAGAGTTCAAATGATATAGCCCAAGCACTGTTTGCTGCCGAAGCATCCGCAAAAGGTTGGCTGAATTTTGAACGTTTTCAAGATGAGAAAGGCAAGTGGGGTGTTGAAACAAAAACTTATGATTACAAACGCAAAGTGGTAATAAAGCCTCGCTATGATTTTATCAGTGAAACCTACATAGAAGAATGGTATAGTGATGGTTTGGCAGAAGTGGCGCGAAATAACAAGTATGGCTTTATAGATGAGGACGGTAAAGAAGTAGTGCCATTGAAATACGATTTTGTTGGCAGTTTTTCAGATGATATGGTAGGGGTGGGTATTGGTGGCACGTGGAATGGTGGTAAATATAGCGGAGGCAAATGGGGGTTTGTAGATAAAACAGGTAAAGAAGTAATATCCTTAAAATATGATATGGTAAGCGAATTTGTCGAAGGTTCTGCAAAGATAAAGCTAAATGGGAAGTGGGGAATTGTCAGTACGGCAGGGAAAGAAATCGTATCACCCAAGTATGACTTAATTACTTATTTCTCAGAAGGTTTAGCACCGGTGGGTTATACAATAACCGGAAAATTGGGGTTCATAGACAGAATTGGAAAAGAAGTAATTCCGATAATTTATGATAAGGTTGGGCATTTCGAGGGCGGCAAGGCTAAGGTTGTGCTAAATGACAGAGAGTTTTTCATAGACAGAACCGGCAGAGAAGTAAAGTAAAACCCTTTCCAAAGTTTAAACTTTGGAAAAGGTAAACTGCACAACAGAAAATTATGTAGATTTGTTGAAAGTAACCTATGAGGATATACTTAGATAATTGTTGTTTCAACAGACCATTTGATGACCAAGACCAATTAAAGATACGGTTGGAAACAGAAGCGAAGTTACATATACAACAAGCAATCTTGGATGGGAAATACGAGTTGATATGGTCGTATATCTTGGAATTTGAAAACAATCAAAATCCATATTCCGAAAGACGAAATACGGTAGCTGAATGGAAACAAGCGGCAAAAATACTATGCGAGGAGAATACTGAGATAATTACATTTGCAGAACATTTGCTTGCCAAAGGAGTAAAAGTTAAAGACGCTTTGCATATTGCGTGTGCAGTAGAGGCTAAAGCAGATTATCTTCTTACAACCGATAAAAGATTACTGAATACCAAATTAGCGGAAATAGAAATCATCAATCCACTGATGTTTATTGATAAAATTACAATATGAAAACTACGCAAACAGATACTATTCTACGCAATAAAGGAATGAAAACCCTTGTTACGCACTTGGGCAAAGTAGAAGCGGAACGTTTTATTTATTTAATCAACCGCGAACCTTTTGACTATACCGAATGGCAAAATAATTTGTTCAGTGGCTTGTCTGTTAAACAACTTAGCCAATTGGCAATGAAAGATTACAAGAAGAATAAACTGAGAAAATAAAAGTTCTTTTACACCCCTCACAATTCACACTCCTTGAAAAGTTTCCGCCTGCGCTCGCTGCAAGCAAATCATATTTGTTGCCGAAATAATTTTTATGCAAATAATTGATGGCAAGCTCGTTGCCGATAAACTGAAACAGGAAATTGCAGCATCTGTAAAGCAACTGATGGAAGCAGGAAAAAAACAACCGCATCTTGCGGCAATTTTGGTTGGAAACGATGGCGGCAGCTTAACTTACGTAGGGCATAAAGTAAAAGCCTGCGAGCAGGTTGGTTTTAAATCAACGCTGCTGCATTTTGATGAAACCGTTACCGAAGAATTTTTATTGAATGAAGTTCAAAAGCTGAATGAAGATAAAGATGTGGACGGTTTTATTGTGCAACTGCCTTTGCCTAAACACATTGATGCCGATAAAATTTTACTGGCAATCAATCCCGAAAAAGATGTGGATGGATTTCACCCTGTAAACGTTGGTAAGCTAACGCTTGGTTTGCCGACTTACATAAGCGCAACACCGCTTGGTATCACAAAACTTTTAGAGCATTACAATATTGAAACTTCAGGTAAAGAAGTGGTGGTAATCGGCAGAAGCAATATTGTCGGCAGACCTGCAAGTATTCTTTTAAGCAATCAATCGAAAACGGGCAATGCAACCGTAACTGTTTGCCACAGCCGCACACACAACCTGAAAGAAAAAACACTTCGTGCCGATATTATTATTGCTGCATTAGGCAAGCCCGAATTTCTCACCGGAGATATGGTAAAAGAAGGCGCAGTGGTTATTGACGTAGGTACAACGCGCGTTCCCGATGCTGCAAAAAAATCAGGCTTCTCTTTAAAGGGTGATGTGAAGTTTGATGAAGTTGCGCCAAAGTGTAGCGCGATAACACCCGTACCCGGTGGCGTTGGTCCCATGACCGTTGTTTCACTTTTACTCAATACACTTCAGGCAGCAAAAGCATAAATTGCAAATTCGTAATTCAAAAATTTCGCATTGAGTTTTCTAAAAGATTTTATTCAGCGTTGCACCGAACTTGACCTTCAGACATTGAAGCGTTTAGACCTTCGCGGCAATGAATATGATGTGCTGCATTACACCATTCAAACAAGGCGCGACAACAAAATTTCTGACGATGCAATTCAGCAACATTTTGCATTTTCAAAAAGTTATTTTGATAAACTCAATTCCGTTTTACTAAAAAAAGTATTGAATGCACTTACCAATGGCACTGACGATAAAGTGCTCGGCTATCTGCTCGAAAAAGATTTGATACATCTCTTTATTCACGAATTGAGAATCAGAGAACGAAGCATTGAAAAAGGCAAAGACGAAGTTGCAAAGTCGCAATTCTACCGTCAGGTATTTCATCAAATTACGCAAAGAAATATCTCAAATCGCTGCCATCTTATACCGAAGAAGACGAAGCGGAAATCTGGCTGATGTATGAGTTCAGCAGGGTGTTTGTTTTTGCAGCATCAGGCAAAATGAATGAACATGAAGCAGCCTTTTTAGCCACCATGAAAAACTGGTGGAGCAAAATTGGTAACAAACCATATCCCCGTGCGCAATTCCATTACCACCTTGCTTATGCAAGCTATTACGATTTTTACACAGGAGATTACAACGCTTTGGTAAAGTCGCTGCAAAACGCCAACGAGGCTTATGAAAAAGCAGGCGGAACCTTAGCCGAAAACTATAAAGTTTTTGTGATTACCAAGTTGGCAAAAGCGCATTGCCAGGGCAGTAAATTTGCCGAAGCATTATCGCTTTACCGCGATGCTTTTGAACGATACGAAATACAGCTTACGCGCAATCTTTTTCACCCGCTGATGTTCGCCATTATTGCCATCATAAACAGCAAGTACAGCGAAGCACAAAGCATGATGGACACGCATTTAAAACACCTTATCAACTCTGATACTGATTCAACTTTGGAGTTTGATGTGGTGCGCACTTATGCCGTGCTGCACATGAACAAAGGCGAATTTGATAAGGCTTTTGAATACCTTGAAAGAGCCTTGCAGTTCAAGCGAACAGGCATGTCGCAATTGGGCGATATATTATTGCGCATGGTGCATAATGCGTATTTTGTAATGACGGGAGATTTGGAAACAGCAAAAGCGACATTATTCAGAAATCAGAAATTCCTGAACACAAAGCAGAAAGATAAAATGACCGAAGAATATGGAGGCTATTTCAATATGTTGCGCGACATTATAAAACATCGGGAAGGCAAAAAACTGCCCGATGATTTTGCTCAAAAAATGCAGCCGTACAGAGAGGGAATTATGAAATTGTATGGCGATTTATTGGATAAGATGATTGACTGAAAAATGGAGAACAGAAAGCAGAAAGCAGATGGTTCGACTTCGCTGCCAATGACAACACACCCCTACCCCTCTCAAGAGGGGAATTTAACAGCCATTTGTCATTTTCAACAGGCCTCTTGCACGCGGGATGAGATTCTCACCATGACAGTAGGCAGAGAGCAGAAATCAGCATTTAGCAGGCTGTTCTCGTTGGTCGTTGGTCGTTGGTCATTGGTCATTTCTTCTATTTCACTTCTGTTTATCTCATCATGCTCCAAAGAGCAAATCGAAATTCCTGTAATCGAAATTCAAACCACCACTAACTACACCTTAAACGATGTATTTTTTTTAGATGAAAATATTGGTTACGCCTGTGGCGGAGACAGATACAATGTTGGCGTGATAATGAAAACAAAAGACGGTGGCAAAACATGGAGCAGCGCAGATTCCATCATGCCAAAGCAATCTTACGCCATTCATTTTTTTGATGAAAAAAGAGGATTTGTAACAGGTTTTGATTCATGGTTTTGCACTACAGATGACAGCGCAAAAAGTTTCGGAATTTACTATATGCCTGCTTACCTGCCTACTTATGATTTAAAATTCAGGAACAGCTTAAACGGAGTGATGGCGGGCGGTGCAGGCTACAGCAGCGGCACAATTTACAACACCAAAAACGGTGGCGGAAACTGGAACGAACAACGCTTTGATGTTAGTCTTCAATGCGCAGCATGGGTCAATGATGTGCGCGTGATGGTAGCAGGATATGGCGTGCTTTATGTTTCAAACGATGCTGGAGAAACTTGGAAAGCGCATGACGATGTGAAAGGCGATTTCTTCAAAGACATTTGTTTTCCCACATCGCAAACAGGCTTTCTTGTCGGCTGGCAAGGCATGATTTTAAAAACTTCAAACGGTGGAAATTCATGGCAAAAACTTCAAAACGCCAATTCAGGTTTCAATAAGCGTATTCATCTTGAAGCAGTTGATTTTTTTGATGAAAATACAGGCGTAATTGTTGGCGATGACGGCTTAATGTATGTAACAGACAATGGCGGAAAAAAATGGAAGCAGGCAAAGCAATTCACGAAGTTGAATTTATATGATGTTCATTTGTTCAGCGCAAAAAGCGGCATTGCCTGTGGCGAAGCAGGCAAGGTATTTTTATTCAGTTTATAAATTTCAATTCTCACAAACATCCATTCAGACAAAAATATGAGCGACCAACAAAAAACAACTCCCATCAGCGAACTCGGTGAATTTGCTTTGATTGACAGAATCGCAAAATCATTTCCAACAAAAAATAATTCAACTGTAAAAGGCATAGGTGATGATGCCGCAGTGATTGACAACGGTGGCAAACTAACAGTTGTTAGTACCGATTTATTAGCCGAAGGCATTCACTTCGATTTAATGTACACACCATTAAAACACCTCGGCTACAAAAGTGTGGTTGTAAATCTATCCGACATCTACGCCATGAACGCAACACCAAAACAAATTGTTGTTTCGTTGGCATTATCAAGCAGATTCACCGTAGAAGCCGTAGATGAATTATACGCAGGCATCAAAGCCGCCTGCGATGTGTATAATGTAGATTTGGCAGGTGGCGACACCACTTCCTCACAAAGCGGATTGGTAATTTCGGCAACTGCAATTGGCGAAGCATCGGCAGAAAAATTAGTGTATAGAAACGGGGCAAAAGCAGGAGATTTAATTTGCGTATCGGGTAATCTCGGAGCCGCCTACTTGGGCTTGCAATTGCTCGAAAGAGAAAAGCAGGTATGGCTTGCAAATCCCGATGCAGAGCCTGAATTTGAAAGCGATTATTTAGTTGCCCGTCAATTAAAACCCGAAGCGCGAAAAGACATTATTCAACGCTTGGATGAGTTGATGATTCAACCAACTGCCATGATAGATGTAAGCGATGGACTGGCAAGCGATTTGCTGCACATCTGCAAGCAAAGCAACAGCGGATGTTTGGTGGAAGAAAGCTATTTGCCTATCGCAGAAGAAACCTATCAGCTTGCAGTTAAATTAAATCTTGAGCCGACTACCTGCGCGCTCAATGGTGGCGAAGATTACGAGTTGCTCTTTACTATTGACCCTGATGATGAAAGCAAAATGGAAGGCGAAGGTTCGTTTACGGTAATCGGAACAATAACCGAAGCAGAACAAGGAACTACACTTAAAACAAAAGCGGGAAACATATTTGCGCTCAAGGCACAGGGTTGGAAGCACTTTTAAATTATTATTCTCTAATCTTTTGAAGTGCTGTTAGTATTCATAAATCCACCACCCATAGCTCATATAAAATTCCTTTAATTGCATCTCCATTCCTTTAATTATGAACACTCTTTTCCGAAAAAAATCTGTTGAAAAAGTATTGGCGGATGCAGCTTCGGGGCTTAGCGATGCCGAACACAAGAGTGCTGCGTTGAACAGAACGCTTACTGTGCGCGACTTAACTGCTTTCGGTATTGCGGCAGTAGTCGGTGCAGGCATATTTTCAACCATAGGAAAAGCAAGTTTTGATGGCGGACCCGGCATTATTTTCTTATTTATTTTTGTGGCTGTTGCCTGCGGTTTTTCTGCCTTGTGTTATGCCGAGTTTGCAAGCATGGTTCCGGTGAGCGGCAGCGCATACACTTATTCTTATGTAGCTTTTGGCGAAATAATTGCATGGATTATCGGTTGGGATTTGCTGATGGAATACGCCATCGGAAACATTGCCGTTGCCATTTCGTGGAGCGATTATTTTACTTCTTTATTGGATGGTTTCGGCTGGCACATTCCCGATTTTCTGACAATGGACTACTGGACTGCGCAGGCGCAGGAAAACGCTGCTGCCATTGCCGCATGGAATGGCGCGCCACAAATTGCAGGTATTCGTTTAATATGCGATTTGCCCGCCTTCCTGATTGTGGTGTTGATTACATACATCACTTACATCGGTATTCGCGAATCGCGGAACTCTGCCAACCTGATGGTGTTGCTGAAACTTGCCGTAATATTTCTGGTGGTTGCGGTGGGCGCATTTTATGTGAAGCCCGAGAACTGGAATCCTTTTCTGCCCAATGGTATTTCGGGTGTGTTGCGCGGCACGGCAGCCGTGTTTTTTGCCTACATCGGCTTTGATGCCATTTCCACCACTGCCGAAGAATGTAAAAATCCGCAGCGCGATTTGCCCCGCAGTATGATTTATTCTTTGGTGATTTGCACGGTGATTTATGTGGCGGTTGCATTGGTTTTAACCGGCATGGTAAACTACACAAAATTAGATGTTGGCGACCCGTTGGCATTTGTTTTTCAGGAGTTGGATATGAATTGGTTTGCGGGTGTGATTGCCGTCAGCGCAGTGATTGCAACGGCAAGTGTGATGTTGGTTTTTCAGCTCGGTCAGCCGCGTATCTGGATGAGCATGAGCCGCGATGGTTTGCTGCCGAAAGTGTTTGCTAAAATTCATCCGAAATATCACACGCCATCTTTCAGCACTGTGCTTACGGGCATTGTGGTGGCGGTTCCGGCTCTGTTTCTCAACATGAATGTGGTGATTGATTTAACCAGTGTGGGTACGCTGTTTGCTTTTGTGCTGGTGAGTGCCGGCATTTTGAAATTGCAGATGAATCCCAACCGCCCGACACCGGCTTTTAAAGTTCCTTTTATCAACGGAAAATATATTCTGCCGGTTGGCGTTATCGCGGGGCTTGCGCTTTGGTGGCATTTCAACCCCGATGGGCTGCGCAGCATTGATTTTTCTTCGTGGGCATCATTACGTATGGTGATTCCGCATTTCCTGTTTGTGGTGCTTGCCTGTGCGGTGGCGGTGATGGGCTTCATGTATAATTTTTCACTGATACCCGCGCTCGGCTTATTGAGTTGTTCGTACCTGTTGTGCGAATCGGGCGTAAGCAACTGGGAGCGTTTTGTGCTTTGGTTGCTGCTCGGTTTGGTGGTTTATTTTTTATACGGAAGGAAGAAAAGCAAACTTGCCACTGCATCTTGATATTACTTTGAAATAATAAACCGTTTTTTGCCGATGCCTTTGGCGGTTTCTATTTGCGCGATATACACGCCATTCGCTAAACCGGAAAGTTCGATGTTGTGTGCTGTTTGTTTGATATTTGCTTCTGCATAAACCCTTTCGCCCAAAACATTCCATACCTCAATTCCCTCAATGTTTTCGGTGCTTTTAATCGTGATTTTTCCGTTTGCCGGATTTGGGAACAGCAACCAGTTCACATCATTTATTCGTGTTTCATTTATACCCGATATGTAATAACCAATTTGTGCAGAATCAATTCCCTCGTTTAGTTCAACTATATTTTCGTCTTTGTCTATTGCCGTTAATCCCGAAATAAAGTGCGATGTGGTGTAATAGAATAAATCTTTTCCGTTAATGTTATCGGTGGTGATGATAGCGCGGAACGTTGCAATTTCGCCATTCCCCGAGCGGTTGGCGTGGTCAATGCGCGTAACGGCTGTTTTGATTATACCAAGCCCGCCAAAGTTTTTTGCAAGCGAAATTTTATCCGTGTTGTTGCCCAACCATGAATCAGTGAAGTCAAAGCTTACACTTGAAGTATCAATCACCTTTGGGTCAAAATTATACGTAAACGCCAAGCCGTAAATATCAGATACGGGTTCATTCGGTGTTCCCAACCGAATGCTCGCCATCATCGTATTGCCATTGAGCAGCGTATCCCTCAGCATTACGATATGCAAGCCCGGAATGCCGCTGCGGGCAGGTTTGCGCTCCTCTCCGGTTTTATTGTGGGTCAAACCATAGTTTTGGATAACGGCTAAGGTATCGTTGGCATTTATTATGCCATCACCGTTGCAGTCTATGTGTTTGGCGTTCGTGCCGGTGAGCAACTGTAAGCCCCAGTCGGTGCAATACGCTCCTTGCCAAACAATGGATGCATTCGGACGTGAAGCTCCGCCTAAGCCGTAAGCAATACCAATCGGCAACAAATCATTATTATCGGCTATGCCATTATGGTTGGCATCGCCTGGCCACACGGAATCTGAAAGGCAAGGAAGCAATGTGTATGTAGTCGTGTTTGGACCACAAGAATTGGTTGCAATTACGGTGTATGTTCCTGCGGCTGTCGGGTTGAACTCGTGTCCGTTCCCGACAATGTTGGCATTCAATATCCAAGTTATCTGATTAAGAAAGTTAGTTTGTGCATAAAGAACAACAGAGTCGCTATTCAAATTAGGGTTGTAGCAAAATGAAGTATCGCCAGTATAATAACTATAGCCACCAATGGAAAGTTGTGGCATTGTATTGACAGTAAGATGTAATCTATGAACACTATCCACCGCACCACTTGAATCGGTAAATAAATGCTGGTATGCTCCTGTCTGCTTTATCCATTGATTACCGAAAAATATGCTGTCCCCCTGGCAAATAGACTGAGAAATTGTAGTTGTCGGCACACAAGCTAACAAAGCAAATGTAGCAGTATCATTGCCGCAAGTTCCGTATGCAATGGCAGTGTATATTCCTGCTGTAGTCGGATGATACCCGTATCCGGAACCAACTGTGTTGCCGTTGAATTTCCATAATATTTGTGCAGATACACTATTGGAAATGTAGGCAAATAGCGAATCAATGCCATTACATATTGACGAATCTCCGTTAACGTACGTGTTCAATTTGGGTTTCGGATTTACAGTAAGTATCAATACATGAATACTATCTATCACTCCGTTACTTACAAACGAACGCTGATAGGTTCCCGATACGCCAATGATTTGATTGTCAAAGGATATGCTATCACCTTGACAAATAGATTGAATAATAGTGTCATAGAGAATGGGAGGACATGGATTGATAGTAAGATGTGTCGAATCAGTGCACCCTGTCTGAGTAGTTGCAATTAGTGAATATGTTCCGGCATTTACACTACCCGGATAATAGGGAATACTTATGTACGCCCCCGAATAAAGCGTAGAACCATTTTGTTGTATTGTTATAGTCGAAGGAGTAGCATTAAACTGAATAAACAGGGTGTCATTTCCCGCATTTCCATCGCAAATAGAACCTACGAAAGTAAGTGTAGGTGTAGGTAAAGGATTTACCGTCAGCACAAGCGTATCTGTACCCGCAATATATGTTCCGGTAGTGGTGTAAGGCTGTCCGTTCCATGTGTATGTTGCCCCATTGCAGATATTTGCATTTGTTGTTGCCGCAAGAATTTCCGTTGTAAAACCCACTGCCATAATAAGGTAAATAATAGCTGTCATTATCTTCTTCATAACTTTCATTTTTTCGTTATTAAAATGTCTTTAGGTTTCTTAGACGATACAAAAATGAACATTGGCTGCGAATAAAAAAGTACATTTTTAGGCACTTATACGAATAATAATATAAGTTAAAGGTCATAATATGTGAGTTTACATTTAAATTTCATTTAGAATTTACATGTACATTTTTCTATGTTTATACCGAATTTATTTATGAAAGGTACAAAGCTATACGACATTTTACATTCGCTTAATGTTTACGAATGGAACAGGCTGAACAAATTTATGCACTCGCCCTATCACAACGAAGAAAAAAAGTTAGTGAAGTTATACAGCTTTTTGTTGCCGCATCTGAAAAGTAAAACCATAGACACACTTACCCGCGAAGCGGTTTGGAAAAAGATTTACGGCACACAGCCGTTCACGAATTTGAAGTATGCGCGATTACTTTCCGATTTGGTGAAGCGCGTGGAAAGTTTTATTGCGCTTGAAAAAATGCGCAACACACCCGCTGCCGAAACCTTGTATTTGCTGGATGTGTACAACGATAAAAAGTTAGACGCTTATTTCTCTGAACCGTTCGGCTACGCGCTGAAACACATTGAAAACACGCCTTACCGCGACAGCGATTTTTACTTTCACCGCTTTCAGTTGAATGCGCAGCAGAATATGCATTTAGAAAATAAGCAATTGCGCTCTACCGAAAAAAATTTACAGCAAACAATAGAAAGTTTAGACGTTTTTTATCTCATCGAAAAACTGCGGTATTCGGCTGCGGTGCTGCATTACAAAAAGTTTCTGACGCTGAAGGACGAGAACATTTTCTTTGCCGAAATCTTGTCGCACCTCGCCAAAAATCCATATCCCGGTATTCCTGTTATCAATATTCGTTACCTGATTGTGCAGACCCTGATAGAACCCGAAAATGAACAACATTTTCAAACACTGAAAAAACAAATGTGGATGCACGCAAAATTGTTTCCTGTTTATACAAATAAAGAATTTTATGCCTTTGCGCTGAACTATTGCATTCGCAAAATCAATGCAGGGCAGGTGCGCTATCAGCAGGAAATTTTCGCGCTGTACAAAGAAGCGTTGAAAACGGATTTGCTGTTGGAAAATGGCGTGCTGTCACCCTGGGATTTCAAAAACATCGTTACGATTGGTTTGCGGAATAAAGAGTTTTTGTGGACGGAAAATTTCATAACAACCTACAAAACAAAAATCAGCAAAGCGGAACGAAGCAATGCTTATACATTTAATATGGCGCGGTATTATTTTGCGGTAAAAAAACACGACAAAGTATTGTCGTTGCTGCAAAACGTGGAGTATGATGATGTGTTTTATCTGCTTGATTCCAAAACAACTTTGCTGAAAACCTACTATGAATTAGATGAGCAAAACGCGCTGTATTCACTGAAAGAAAGTTTCAGAATTTTGCTGCGCAGAAAAAAAATCATTTCCGAACAAAGCCGTATCAACTACCTGAATTTTCTTCGGCTGACGATGAAATTGTTTCGCGTGGACGTGAGCAACAAAACGAAAATGGCGAAACTCCGCGAAGAAATCAATTCCGCAGCCAACGTAGCCGACCTTGGTTGGATAAAAGAAAAGTGGGCGGAATTGGATGTATAGCTGATTTTAAAATTTGGATAATCGCTTCTTCTCTGTTCGTCATCCAAATCTACTTCGCTTCCACAGGTCTGCTGCCCCAAAACCATGCGAGCAAGCCGCCTGTTACCAAGTGCCAAACGCCCCACATAGCGGCTATAATCGCCATGCCTGCCATACCATTGAAAAAAGTAAATATCAGTATCAGCCCCAAACCCGAATTTTGCACGCCTGTTTCAAACGTAATGGTGCGCACGTCCTTTTCACCCA
>CAZSEG010000075.1:13819-15336 GCA_964605875.1 uncultured Chitinophagaceae bacterium | reverse complement strand
GCCGTCAAACCAATTCTTGAAATCAAACACAATATCTTCGGGAACGGTGAATGAGCCGCGCAGTCCGCCACCTTTAAAAACGTGCAGATTATCCTGCAACATGGGCGCGCACATCAGGAAAAGAAAAACACCAAGAAGGCTTGATTTCAGTACGTTGTTTTTCATTTAAAACCTAAAGTAAATAAACGGGTTAAAACCTTTTGAACCTAAAAAACTGATGTTAAGCACCAACAGCAGCAACACAATAAAACCCCACACAACCGCTTCTCTGTTAGTATAAGCCTCTTTGTAAAATTGCGCTGAAAGTATTTTGCCAAATTTACTAAGCCCGATAAAGCTGAACAAAACCGCAACACTGCTGTAAAAAATTAACTCGGAAGTAATGGCAATAGTCGGCTCAACAGCGTTGAATTCAAACATTTTTTTGATAAACAATAACGCATTATCAAACGTATCAATTCTGAAAAATATCCAACCGATGGCAACGATAAAAAAGGTTGTCAAGGCTCGAACGGGCGACCATAATTTATCCAATAATTTTAGCAGAAAAGACCGCTCCAACACAAGGAAAAGTCCGTGATATGCGCCCCAGAAAACAAAATTCCATGAAGCGCCATGCCACAAGCCGGATGCCAAAAACACCAGCCATAAATTCAAATAAAGCCGCCACTTAGAACTAACGCGATTGCCGCCAAGCGGAATGTAAAGATAATTGCGCATCCACGCGCCCAGCGAGATGTGCCACCTGCGCCAAAAGTCAGTAACTGACAGTGCCGAATATGGATTGTTGAAATTGGCTTTGATGTTGAAACCCAGCATTTTCAAAATGCCGATTGCCATGTCGGAGTATCCTGCAAAATCAAAGTAAATCTGCAATGTGTAGCAGAGTATGCCCATCCATGCTGTTGAAGTAGGCAAAGTATGCAAGTCGCTTTGAAAAACTTTGTCGGCATAAAGCGCAACCGAATTGGCAATGATTACCTTTTTGCTTAGTCCAATCACGAATTGATAAAGCCCTGCAATTTTATTGTCAATACTATCTGTTTTGAAGCGGTCGGTAATCTGGTCGGCAATATCATGGTAGCGCACAATCGGCCCCGCAATAAGTTTCGGAAACAGGATAATGTACAGTTGGTAATTCCAGAATTTCGTGAGCGGTTTGTGAACGCCCCTGTACACATCAATTACATAAGTAAGCGACTCAAAAGTGAAAAACGAAATACCAATGGGTAGCACTATATCTTCCCACACAATACTTTTCTGCCCTGCAATATTCAGCAGGCTGTTCAGGTTATCAATAAGAAAAAGAAAATACTTGAAATAGAACAGCAGCCCCGCGTTCATAGACAAAGACAAGATGAGCAGCAGCTTCTTGTGCGCATGCTTTCGGGCGTTATACATCCACTTTACCAAATGAAAATCAAGCAGCGTAGTACCAAGAATTACGAAAATAAAAAGTGGCGCGCCCCAACTGTAAAACAAGATGCTGCCCAACAGTATAATCGGGTTTTTAAACT
>CAZSEG010000075.1:10264-13809 GCA_964605875.1 uncultured Chitinophagaceae bacterium | reverse complement strand
AAATACAGCAGCAGGAAAATGGGTAGAAAATAAAGAAGGAAAGTAATACTGCTGAAAACCATAAACGCTGCGCAATTGTAAGACTTATCTTCAATTAGAAAAAGTGTGCTTAAATCATTGCCAAGGTTTTAAAACTTTGGCAATGGTAAAGTCCGTTCAATGCGCCTCCAACCAATTCCTTCCCACACCCATTTCCACCACAATCGGCACACGGGTTTTCATCGCATGAACCATTTGCTCTTGGATAATCGGCTTGATGATTTCAATTTCGTTTTTGTGCGCATCGAACACCAATTCATCATGCACCTGCAAGGTCATTTTGGTTTGCAGCTTGCGCTGACGAAACTCGCGCTGAATATTTATCATGGCAATCTTAATCATATCTGCCGCGCTGCCCTGCACAGGCGCGTTAATGGCTTCGCGCTCGGCAAAGCCGCGCACGGTAAAGTTGCGGCTGTTGATGTCTTTCAAAAATCTTTTCCTGCCTTTGATGGTTTGCACATAGCCGTTTTCGCGGGCAAAGCGCAGGGTTTCATCCATGTAGTTCTTAATGCCCGGGAATTGAATAAAATAATTATCAATCAACGCTGCGGCTTCTTTGCGCGCAATGCCCAACCGCTGACTTAAACCAAAAGCAGAGATGGCATAGATGATACCGAAGTTTACCATTTTGGCGTTGCTGCGTTGCGCTTTGCTCACTTCCGTTGCTTCCACTCCATATACCTTTGCAGCCGTTGCGGTGTGAATATCCATGCCGTTATCAAAGGCTTCCAGCATCGCTTCATCCTTGCTGATTTCTGCCACCAGTCGCAGCTCAATCTGCGAATAGTCGGCACTCAGGAGAATATGATTTTCATCGCGGGCGATGAATGCCTTGCGCACCTTTTGCCCGCGCTCGGTGCGGATGGGAATGTTTTGCAGGTTAGGCGAGACCGCACTTAATCTTCCTGTAAACGCAATGGTTTGGTTGAAGGTGGTATGCACGCGCCCTGTTTTCGGATGCACCAACTGCGGAAGCGCATCCACATAAGTGCTTTTCAGCTTTCCGAGTTCACGAAAGTCCAGCAGTACATGGGCGATTGGATGATGCCGCACCAAGCCTTGCAGCGCATCTTCGTTGGTGGACAACTGACCTGTTGAAGTTTTCTTTCCTTCAAAAGGCAGCTTCATTTCTTTGTATAAAATATCGCCTAACTGCTTGGGCGAATCAATGTTGAATTCTCTGCCTGCGTGTTCAAAAATCTGTGTGCGCAATTGCAGCAAATCCGTTTCCAGAACTTTGCTGTATTCGTTCAGAAAATCACTGTCAATTTGCACGCCTTCGTGTTCCATATCTGCCAGCACAGGCACAAGGGGATGTTCAATTTCATTCAATACGTTTTCTACTTCGCGCTGCTGCACCATCGGGGCAAAAATGTGTTTGAGCTGCAACGTGATGTCGGCATCTTCGGCAGCGTATTCCGCAATTTTGTTCAAGGCTACATCGCTCATACTGCCTTGATTTTTTCCTTTTTTTCCAATCAGCTCATCAATGTGAACAGGCGTGTAGCCCAGGTAGGTTTCACTCAAATAATCCATGCCGTGCTTCATGTCGGGTTCAATCAAATAATGCGCGAGCATGGTGTCATAAATCGGTTCTGAAACTTCAATATCATACCTGCGCAACACGTGCATATCGAACTTCACATTTTGCCCGATTTTCAATTTCTGCGGATGCTCTAAAACGCTTTTAAATCTTGAAACCAACTGTCTGGCTTCATCAAAATTTTTAGGCGCAGGAACATAAAACGCTTCGCCTGCCTTTATGCTGAACGAAAGCCCCACAATTTCCAATTCAAAGTAGTCAAGCGAAGATGTTTCTGTATCGAAACAAAATTCATCGGCAGTTTCTAATTGTTTCAATAGCTCATCTATAGAAATGAATTGATGCGTTTCGTTTTTCAGCGTTTCATCATCCGTTGCAACAATGTAATTGTGTTCGGTGTTGCGGATGTTTTTGCCACGATCTTCGGGTTGTGGCGCAGCTTGCACTTCAACAGCAGAAGCAAATAAATCACCTTGAGAAGAAGTTGCGAGTTGCGAGTTGCGAGTTGCGGGTTGGGTGTTTACCGTATAGTTTTCGCCCAAAAGTTTTCTTCCTAAAGTGCGAAATTCGAGTTCGGAAAAAATTGTTGCAAGCGTTTCTTTATCGGGTTCATCCAAATGCAAATCTTCATCGGTTACATCAACAGGCACATCCAGAATTATAGTTGCAAGATGCTTTGAAATGCGTCCCTGCTCTGTGTTTGCTTTGATGCTTTCGCCTAATTTACCTTTGATGTTATCGGCATTGGCGATGATGTTTTCCATGCTGCCGTATTCCTTAATCAGCTTCTTTGCTGTCTTTTCGCCAATGCCGGGAATGCCAGGGATATTATCCACGCTGTCGCCCCACAAGCCGAGAATATCAATCACCTGTTCGGGTCGCTCAATTTCCCATTTTTCAAGAATCTCTTTCACACCCAAAATTTCCACATCATTGCCCTGCCTGCCTGGTTTGTAAATCTTGATGTTTTCTTCCACCAACTGCGCGTAGTCTTTGTCGGGCGTAACCATATACACCAGATGACCTTCGCGCGCTTTTTGCTTGGCAAGCGTGCCGATGATGTCGTCCGCTTCGTAGCCTGCCACTTCAATCACGGGAATTTTCATGGCAGCAATAATTTGCTTTATCCACGGAATGGAGTTGCCGATGTCTTCGGGCATTGCCTGCCGGTTCGCCTTGTAAAATTCATATTCGATCGCGCGGGTTGTTGTTTCATCCGAACTGTCAAAAACCACCGCAAGATGCGTTGGCTTTTCTTTCTGAATCAGCTCAATCAACGTTTGCGTGAAGCCTGAAATCGCGCTCACATTCATGCCTTTGCTGTTGCGCAACGGGTTGGAAATAAAAGCGAAATACGCGCGGTAAATCAATGCGTAAGCATCTAATAAAAAGAGTTTGTTATCAGGCCAATTGGTATCTGTAGCTGCCATGGGGCGAACTTAAATTTTAGATTTTAGATTGATGATGTTAGATTTGAACAGCCGATGTGCGACTAAACGATTTTTGATAGGCGACCTGCTATAATCGCAAAGTGCAACGGTTGCAAATCGAAATGTCGAAAACTGTTTTACGCCTCCGCAATCACCTTTAACTCAATGGCAATTGCCGAAGGCAGGCTGCTGACTTCTACGGTTGTTCTGCAAGGCAGATTTTCTTTGAAGTATGCTGCATAGAGCTTGTTGAAAGTGTGAAAGTCGCGCTTCATGTTTACAAGAAAAACGGTTACATCCACAATCTTATCCCAACTGCTGCCGGCTTGTTCCAATGCGGTTTTTACATTGGCAAACACAGAATGCACCTGCGCTTCAAATTCAAACGAAATATAGTTGCCGTGCTTATCGGTTTGCAAGCCAGGAATTTCATCGGTGCCTGCCTTGCGCGGACCCATGCCCGAAACAAAAATGAGATTTCCCACCCGCTTTGTCATTGGATATAAACCCATTGGGGAAGGGAGTTTGTT
>CAZSEG010000075.1:0-10254 GCA_964605875.1 uncultured Chitinophagaceae bacterium | reverse complement strand
TGTTTTTTATCGTTTAACTACCCCTCATCTTTCCCATGACAAGCCTTAAATTTCTTGCCGCTTCCGCAAGGGCAAGGGTCGTTTCTGCCAACTTTTGGACCAACCCTGATTGGGTCAATTTTCTCTCTCGGTTGCTGTTGTGCCTGTTGCTGTGCTTGGCGTTGTGCGCCTTCCACTTCGCCTCTGCTTTCGCTCATGCGCTTTGCAAATTGCTGTGGCGGCTGTTGTGCAGGGCGCGCCTGCTGATTACCTTCGCTGCGCGGGATGTGTCCTTTGAAAAGGAAGGATGCAATCTCACGATTCACCTGACTTAACATAGATTGAAACACTTTGAATGCTTCAATTTTGTAAATCACCAAAGGGTCTTTTTGTTCGTAGCCTGCGGTTTGCACTTCCTGCTTTAAATCATCCATTGCGCGCAGGTGGCGTTTCCACGCATCATCAATCAATACCAATGAAATTGAACGTTCAATTGCGGCTTGCAGGTTTGCAGCTTTAGATTGAATAGTTTCTGATAAATCCACAAAAATATTGATGCCGTGTTGCCCATCGCTGAAAGGAATCACCACGTTCTTTACCTGGTCGCCTTTTTCGTTGTAGAGATTGGTAAGTACAGGCAAAGCCTCTGCTTTTATATCATCTAATTTGCGCCTGTAAATTTCAACTACTTCATTAAAAAGCCTGTCGGAAGTTTCGGCAGCATTGCCTTTCAAAAATTCGCTTTCGGTAATGGAAGTATCTAACGAGAAATAGCGAATCACATCTAATTTGAATTGCCCGTAATCACGGTCATCCAAACCTTGCTGCACCAATTCGCTTGCTAAATCTTCAAAGGTGTTCAATACATCTAATGCCAAACGTTCGCCAAACAAAGCGTGTCTTCTGCGGGTGTAAATTACATCGCGCTGCTTATTCATCACATCATCGTACTCCAACAAACGTTTACGAATACCGAAGTTGTTCTCTTCTACTTTTTTCTGTGCGCGCTCAATGCTGGTAGAAATCATGCTGTGCTGCAACACTTCGCCTTCTTTGTAACCCATTCTGTCCATGAGCTTAGAAATGCGGTCGCTGCCGAACAAGCGCATCAAATCATCTTCCAGCGAAACATAAAACTGCGAGCTTCCCGGGTCGCCCTGGCGACCTGCACGACCGCGCAACTGTCTGTCAACCCTTCTTGAATCATGCCGCTCAGAGCCAATGATAGCAAGACCTCCCGCTTTCTTTACATCATCTTTAATCTTGATGTCCGTTCCCCTTCCCGCCATGTTGGTGGCGATGGTAACCGTGCCTGCATTTCCCGCTTCGGCAACAATTTCCGCTTCGCGCTGATGCTGTTTTGCGTTCAATACATTGTGCTTCAATTTGCGCAAAGTCATCATGCGCGAAAGCAATTCACTCACCTCCACATTGGTTGTGCCGACAAGCACAGGGCGACCTTCTGCCGTAAGTTTTACAATATCATCAATGATGGCATTGAACTTTTCGCGCTTGGTTTTATACACCAAATCTTCTTTGTCATCGCGCGTAATCGGGCGGTTGGTCGGAATGCTCGAAACCTCTAATTTGTAAATATCCCAAAACTCACCTGCTTCTGTTTCGGCAGTTCCCGTCATACCGCAAAGCTTGTGATACATACGGAAGTAATTTTGTAAAGTGATAGTTGCCAGCGTTTGCGAAGCAGCTTCCACTTTCACATTTTCTTTTGCCTCAATTGCCTGATGTAGTCCATCGGAATACCTTCTTCCGTCAAGAATACGACCCGTGTTTTCATCCACAATCTTAACCTTGCCATCCATTACCACATAGTCCACATCGCGCTCAAACATGGTGTAGGCTTTCAGCAATTGATTCACGCTGTGAATGCGTTCGCTTTTAATGGCGAAATCCTGCATCAGCTTGTCTTTGCGTTGCAGCTTTTCTTCGGGCGATAAGCCGCCTTTTTCTATTTCGGCAATCTCGGCACCCACATCAGGAATGATAAAGAAAGTAGGGTCTTCACCTGAGCCTGTAATCAGTTCAATACCTTTATCTGTCAGGTCAACCGAGTTGTTTTTTTCATCAATGGTGAACAACAATCCGGTATCAACTATGTGCATGTTTTTTTGCTGCTCACCCAGATAGTAATTCTCTGAATTGCGCATCACCTGCTGCATTCCGGCTTCGCTCAATAATTTTATCAACGCGGTATTTTTTGGCAAGCCGCGAAAAGCACGATACAAAGCAAGTCCGCCTTCGCCTTCTTTGTAGCCGTCTTTTCCGTCTTTGATTAAGCGTTTTGCATCGGTGATAAATTGCGTAGTTGCTTTGCGCTGCTCTTCGTACAAACGGGCAATGCGCGGCTTCAATTCATAAAATTCTTTTTCATCGCTGCTATCCACCTGCCCTGAAATGATAAGCGGAGTTCTTGCATCATCAACCAACACAGAGTCCACCTCATCCACCATGGCGTAGTGGTGTTTGCGTTGCACCATTTCTTCGGGTGTACGCACCATGTTATCGCGCAGGTAATCGAAACCAAATTCGTTGTTTGTGCCGTAAATAATATCTGCTGCGTAAGCATTTTTTCTTGCTTCGCTGTGCGGCTGATATTTATCAATACAATCCACTTTCAAACCAAGAAACTGGAAGATTGGACCGTTCCATTCGCTGTCCCTTCGCGCCAGGTAATCGTTTACGGTAACAATGTGCAAACCCTCGCCCGGCAAGGCATTCAGGTATGCAGGCAGGGTAGCCACCAATGTTTTTCCTTCGCCCGTTGCCATCTCGGAAATTTTGCCTTGGTGCAATACAATACCGCCTATCAACTGCACATCATAATGCACCATGTTCCACCTCACTTCGGTGGCGGCTGCGTTCCATGTGGTGTGGTATTTTACAAAGTTTCCAACTATCTCAACGTTAGGATAATTTACTGCCAAATCGCGGTCTAAGTCCGTTGCAGTTGCATCAACCGTTTCATTGTTTGAAAAGCGATAAGCAGTTTCTTTCACCACCGCAAAAGCCTCGGGAAGAATTTCATTCAACACTTCTTCAATCTTTGCATCGCGCTCTTTGCGCAAATCGTCCACCTGCTTGTAAGTGCCGTCTTTTTCATGCACGTCAGTAGCAGTAGCTGCCTGTTCATTTAATGCAGCTATTTGTTGGTCAATCTCTGCTAAGTGTTCTTTGATTCTTGCGCGAAACTCCTGTGTTTTGTTGCGCAGTTGGTCGTTGCTGAGTGATTTGAGTTTTTCATATTCTTCATTCACGGCTGCTACAAGCGGTTGCATCAGTTTCAATTCGCGCTCGCTGCGGCTGCCAAATACTTTTCCAAACAGTTTTTCTAAAAAATTTGCCATTGGTTAATTATGCTATATCGTTGCTTTATGTCGTTTTTAACTAAGCGGTATTGTAAAAAAAGCGCGCTAAGATAGAGTTTTGCGGATGTGGTGGTGTGAAAAAAGGAAAATTGGGAATTTTGACTGCTTCGGATGTTTGGGATTTTCACAACCTGCTTTGCAGAAAACTTCCGATTTCCGGCAGTGTTGTAAGCCTCTTTTCAATCGCACCATTTTGGTTGATTAAAATTAAAGTAGGTAATTGTGTTATGAAATAGTGTTGCAATGCGGGATGATTTTGTTCTGTGATGCCGGCATTGTTTGTCCATGTGGGTTTCAGTTCGCCAAGAAATTCTTTCCATGATTCAGGTTTTTCATCGGTGGCAATGGCAAAAACATCAAAGCCTTTTTTGCCAAATGCTGTGTGTAATTGCTTCACAACAGGCAGCGTTTGGCGGCAATGCGAGCAAGAACTTTCCCAAAAAATCAGGAGCGTGAATTTATTTTTTGCAATCGCTTCCGCGAGGGAAACACCTGCGTAGCTGCTTCCAAAATCAATATCTTTAAACGGCTTGCCGGGCATGGAAGCCGAAAGTCTTTTTGTCTTTTCGTTCAGCACAGGAAACTGAGCGGTGTCGGCATTTTCCCGAAACCACTCCATGAATGTTATTGCGGTGTTTTCTGCTTTTTCAACAACAGAACTGGCGAAAATTTTATCTGCCGTGAATACATAATTCCGTTTTACGCGGGCGGCATTTTTCATTAAACCGGCAATCAGCTTTTTTCTTTCATTATCGTTTGCGGCAGAGCAAAGCTCTTTTGAAAAAAAGTCAATCATATTGGCGTAAACAGGCGTTGCCGTTAAAGCCGTGTCGGTAAAATTTACTTCATTGAAAAAGGCATTTCTGTAATTTGAAAGTGCATTAGCTTCCGAAAAAATCTGCGGGCTGAACTTCCGCATTTGAATGATGGAATCTGCAGCCAATGTACCTTTGTAATACACGCTGAACCCCTGCATTTCTCTGTAAAAATCGCCCAGAATAATTTGATACAAGGTATCGCCTGCTTTTTCTTCAATGGCTTTACCGATAGCAACATCAAAGGTTTCAAACAACTTGGTTAAAGCATTGTAGGCTTCGTCTTCGCGGTAATCTTCGGTTGCAGCATCTGTTACATCGCCACTTTCGGTTGTAAGTTTTACGCGCAGTTCTTTTGATTTTGGCGAAACAAAAAACAGAAAACTTCCCCTGCCGGCTTGCAGCCTGTAAAGCGTTGGAACGGTTTCTTTCAGTTCGTAAGTAAAACCACCGTAAATAGTAACGGGAATCGTATCAACCAGTGTTTGGTTCAAAAAACTCCCGATGTATGCTTTCGCGGGAATGTTGCCTTTTTGGGCAATTATCTGTCCCTTTAGTGTAACCGCGCTTGCAGCCAAAGAAATGTGCGCAAATAACAAGTGCAGGAAAAACTTTCGCATATAACTGATTGAATTATGGTTGGCGAAAGTGCGGATATTGAATGACATCTTCATCAATATCGCCTTCGGTAAACTGACGGCAGTGAGCCACAGCCGTTACCCCCAATCATATTTAATTTCCCGTTGGCATCCTGTTGATAATACATGTGATAGCCTTGCGGGCAGCCATTGTCTAAGAGAGA
The DNA here is from genome assembly GCA_964605875.1 of uncultured Chitinophagaceae bacterium. Classification (GTDB taxonomy): domain Bacteria; phylum Bacteroidota; class Bacteroidia; order Chitinophagales; family LD1; genus UBA7692. The sequence goes on along the minus strand of CAZSEG010000075.1, from coordinate 5,275 downwards.
ATGAGTTCCCCAAATCCAACACGCTCCGCCCCATGTAAAAGGGTTGGTATCGTCTTGCGGATATTCGGGATTGGTGCAAACTCTGTAACCCGAATTCCATGTGTTGCAGGTTACTCTTAAAATAGGACCATCGTTATTATAGCGAACGCCCCACTCATAATATTCGAGCGCGGCAGAGCAAATTTGTGTTACATCCGTGCCCATATATTCCCAAGGCGCGCGGTAATCCACACCTTCAAAATATGGTTCTTCAAAGTTACTGTTCTTTGGGCTTGCTTTAATTGCCGGATGCTCGGTTGAAGCAAGTAAATCGGTTATGAATAACCTGTGAATAATATAACACAGCGTAAGTATTTTCAAAACGCTTACGGCTTCAAATTTTGGTTTGAAAAAATTACAAAAACCGGTAAGCGCAACAAGAAACATTTTCATACAAATGGCGATTTATAGTTTTCTTCTGTAAACACCCGGCATCATGTCGCAACCATTGCCCGCACCCATATAATACTTACCATAAGTATCCTGATAATAATAGCTGTGATAAGCAATGGAGCAACTGTTATCCCAAGTTGAAGTAGTTTCCCAAATCCAGCAAACACCGCCCCATACAAATGGCTCAACATCGCCAGTTGGATAAGGCGGATAGCTGCAAACTCTAAATCCTGTATTCCACCTGTTGCAGGTTACTCTTAAAATAGTACCTGAGTTGTTGTAAGTAATACCCCACTCGTAGTTTAAATCTGCATTATTATTATTGCATACCTGACGGACATTACTACCCATACTTTCCCAAGGGTTGGTTGCGTAATCCCAAGTAGCTAATCCGTTGGCATCAGACCTTAAATATTTGCCTTCGCCCGGGCTGCCGCCTGTAATTTTTACCTGTCCGTTCACTTCTAATTTTGCGCTTGCACCGCTCATGCCTATACCGACATTACCCGTGCTGTTTGATACGGAAATGCGTGTTGTTTCAGAAGTTTGAAGATTTAAGTCCTGATTATAGCTGCTTATTATTCCCTCATCAACAATCAGTTTTCTGTTGAAATAAAATCTTGGTCTGTCTGTTTGTATATGAAGATAACTCGCATTTTGTGCGCCTATGCTTACTCCTCCATCCGCATTCTGTATTGCCAAAGGAGCAGTTCCTGCAGCTCCGTAAACGTGTAATTTGTATGCAGGATCATTTGTTCCCACGCCCACATTACCGCTTGTGTTTACAAATAAATCGCTGCCTGCATCGCTGTGGCGTAAATCAATGGTTGAGCCAACCATGCGCACAGGTGTGTATGCAGAAGTGCTTCTGTTATAGCCGAAAAAATAAGAATAGCCGCTGCTGACCCCGATTTCCGCGCCTTGTCCTGTTCCTGCTCCCGTAAGCCATCCTGTGGCTCTGATTTGTCCGCTTGCTTCAATATCACCCGCAACTTTCAGTTTTAAAGTTCCTGCTGCGCTGCCGATACCTACATTGCCGCTGTTGTTATTGCTGATGTCGTTCCCCGATGCAGTCCAAACGCTGTTAAGTGTGTTGCCGCTCCAACTTAGTCCGTTACCTGCGGTAAGTACATTTGAACCTGTGCCAACACCTAAGTTTCCCGAACCATCTACCTGTAATGTTCCACCTGTGTAATTCTGCAAACGAATGTTGCCACCGGGTAAAATATGAACTGAATTTTTTAAGGTTGAAGTTAAAGGTCCTTTTATATCATTCCAGTTAAAACCGGAAGCGGTGTTCCTGTCAATGCTCCACCCCGAAGCATAATCATTAGTGGTTCTTGTTATCCAGACATCCACCGAAAGGCGATAGAAATAAGCACTTGAAGTGTGATCTCCAAAGGCAACAGCTACATTACCTGATGAATTGATACCAATGCGCTTATTCCAGTTATCAGTACCCACATCACTCATTTTATAGTTGATAACAGCACCGGCTGCGCCATCCACGCTTCCGGTCGTACCACTATAAGCATAACCTGAAATGGTAAAGTCAATTACATCGGCATTACCATACCCATACCCATGCACCCTGATTTTAAACATAATATTAGATGCACGCGGAATCGGAGAATGAATTATCCATGCTCCATCTACGTTATTATCTAATCTGTCTGAAATTACATTCGGATAAAATCTTTCGGTGGTTGTAGCTCCCTGATTCACTGCTTTAAAGGTGGATGAGCCATTCACTTCTAATTTTGCCGAGGCAGGTGCACCGCCTGTACCGATACCTACATTACCTCCATTATTGTAAATGTTATTGTCAATTACCCAGTTTGAGCCATCCCAACGGGGCGTTTGCCCTGCCGCAGTTCCGTTTTGCAACAAGCCTGTAGCTCCGGTAACACCTTGCGCTCCGGGGTTACCTGTTATGCCCGTTACTCCCTGTGCTCCCTGTACTCCTGCCGCTCCGTCATCGCCTTTATCTCCTTTTGCACCTGTATCACCTTTATCACCCGTATCTCCTTTTGCGCCCGTTTCTCCGGTAGCTCCCGTTGCGCCTTGTTGTCCGCTCGAACTTACATTGCGCCAAACGATTCCATCGAAATAATAAAATGCCCCGGCATCTGTATCATAAACCAACAAGCCGGCTACTGCATTGGCAATTGCGTTGCGTTGAGCAGTGGTTAATCTCGGGAACAATACTCCTTTGCTGTCAGAATTGATTTCCAACACAGATGAGTTATCGGGATTGGTAGTGCCTATTCCGACTCTTCCCTGAATGATAGCTCCATCGTCAGGCGCAGGCGTTTGCGAATAGTTTGTGCCCACCGAAAGGTTTCCTTTAATAGAACCTTTGCTGCCCGGTGCGCTTAATAGAACCTTTGCTGCCCGGTGCGCTTTCGCCAATGCCCACCCTTCCCGTTTGGGAATAAGCAGCGTTGGAAAGCAGCAGCATGGCAATAACATTCAAAAAGAGTTTATTCTTTTTCATAAGAAACAGTTGAAGTGTGTAAAAAAGATATTGGAAAACGCAGGCGGGCGGAAGACACATATTGTGTTTCCGGCTTGTTGCGTTGAAGAAATGCAGTATTGTTTTGTGTGTCCTTTTGCGCTAAATGATTTGTACCTGCGCAGAGGGAGGGAGGCGAAATGTACGCTACCGCAAGCAGATTTCATAATGCTGCTCTGAAATATTGGTAAGGAAGCGTAAAGTACAGTTTTTGTCATAAGCTAATAGTGCGAAAATAGTACAGATGTCTTTAAAGTACAAACAACAACCATGCCAAAAACAGATTTAGAGCAATAAAAGGGCAAGAGAAAGTTTTCCATAATCCGTTGATGCTGTATAAAACGGAAAGCAGGCGGGTTTTGTTACAGTTTCCTTGTTACAGGGCGAGCGAAGGCGAAAAACACGGTTGCCGTAGAAACGTAATATTTTACTTTTCATCACAGACACAAAATTTATACAGATTCCGTCTTCATTTACCTGTGTATCCTTAACTTAACGACAAAAATATTGACGGCAATAAACAATCAATCCGCACCGACCCCGCAGTGGTTGAACATTGTTTAACCACCCCAATAAAGATTTTCTGAAACGAAACTTGTTTACATCTGTTGTTTTTCTATTTTTGCGTCCCTTTTTTAAAAAGGAATGTGAAATTCACATGAAAATCTATACAGTATGAAAGTTAAAGTATTGAATAAAGACGGCAAAGAAACTGGTCGCGAAGTGGAACTTGCAGACAGCATTTTCGCTGTAGAACCTAATGACCATGCGGTTTGGTTGGCTGTTCGCCAGTTTCAGGCGGCTCAACGCCAGGGAACGCACAAAACAAAAGAGCGTTGGGAAATTTCCCGCACAACCAAAAAAGCATTCCGCCAAAAAGGAACAGGCGGTGCAAGACGCGGTGATATGAAATCTCCCGTTGTTCGCGGTGGCGGTCGTGTTTTTGGACCAAAACCACACAGCTACGACTTTAAATTAAATAAGAAAGTAAAAGACCTTGCGCGTAAAAGTGCTTTGACCTATAAAGCTAAAGACAACAAAATTGTTGTGGTTGAAGATTTCAGCATCGAAACGCCAAAAACAAAAGAGTTTGTTTCAATTCTTGCAAACTTAAATTTGAACGGTGTGAAAAGCACAGTAGTGTTTGGTGAAATCACCAACGGACTTTTGAAAAGTTCACGCAACATTCCTACCGTTAATCTGGTGGATGCCCGCGCTTTGAACATTTTCGATATTATGAATTCAAAAACTTTGGTACTTAGCGAAAATGCCGTAAAAGCAATTGAAGCTAACCTTGCAAACAACTAATACAAGAAACAATGGCAACAGGAATCTTAATCAAGCCGGTAGTTACCGAAAAAGGTACAAAACTTAGCGAAAAGTTGAACACTTACGTTTTCAAAGTGGCTAAAGATGCCAACAAATTGGAAATCAAAAAAGCTGTTGAGCAACATTACAATGTACAGGTTGCCAATGTAGGAACCACAGTTATTCCGGGCAAAGCAAAAGTGCGCCAAACCAAAAAAGGTGTGGCTCGCGGTGTAAAACCGGCTTACAAAAAAGCATTTGTTACGCTGCGCGATGGCGAAAACATTGATTTCTACGGCAGCGTTTAAAATTTATATCATAAGATTTTTCTTTAATTATAGCAGATACCTGACTGCTGATAACATAAAACAGGAAACGAAAAGAAAAAGCCATGGGCATTAAAAAGTACAAACCAACAACACCGAGTTTACGCTTCACAGAGTTGTTGAATTTTGAAGAAATTACCACCAACAAACCGGAGAAAAGTTTATTAGCTCCGATTAAAAAAACAGGTGGCAGAAACAGCGCAGGTGAAATGACCGTGCGTTACAAAGGCGGTGGACACAAAAGACGTTACCGTATTATTGACTTCAAACGCGATAAGTTTGACATTGCCGGAAAAGTTGTTTCGGTAGAATACGATCCAAACCGCTCTGCATTTATTGCGCTTATCAATTATCCTGATGGTGAAAAACGTTACATCATCGCTCCAAACGGTTTAAAAGTTGGTCAAACGGTTGTTTCGGGTGCGAAAGTTGCTCCTGAATTGGGTAACACTTTGCCGCTTGCAAATATTCCTTTGGGAACAAACGTACACAACATTGAATTGCACCCGGGTCGTGGTGGCGCAATCGTTCGCAGCGCAGGAACTTCTGCCCAGCTTTTGGCTCGTGAAGATAAATATGCCATCGTAAAATTACCTTCGGGCGAAACACGCAGAGTTTTGAAAACTTGCTTGGCAACTGTCGGTATTGTTTCTAACTCTGACCACAATCTTCAAAGTCTTGGTAAAGCAGGTCG
>CAZSEG010000074.1:15495-15601 GCA_964605875.1 uncultured Chitinophagaceae bacterium | reverse complement strand
TTTTTTTTACATTCGCAAACAATAAACAAAAACAACTGAATGAAATAAAATAACAACAACATAAAATATTAGCGTTTCGCTTAAAATTTCCTGTCGCAGAAATCGA
>CAZSEG010000074.1:0-15485 GCA_964605875.1 uncultured Chitinophagaceae bacterium | reverse complement strand
AGTAGTACAGGGAAAGTGAAAGTGGAAACGTCTGCGTTTAAGCGCGGGCGTTCCTTTTTGCTTTGTACTACGGGTTCTTGGTCGAGCCTCTGCGACAAGCAATGGGAATAAGCCCACGCTTATTTTTTTGTAGGGGGCTGTTCACCCTGATTATTTATGACGTGATTGCAGAAAAACGGAAATAGAGTATGCCGCGAAATGCCGAAAGTGTGTGAATGAAGTAGGCAAAAAACTTTTAAATATTAAATTATGCGACATTATCATTCTGAAGGCGGAGGATACAGACATAGAACACCTTGTCCACATTGTTTAAGACCCGGATATATGGACGGAGGGCGAGCCGTTAAAGGAGATGGAACTTGTAGGAGATGTGAGGGGAAATCGTATACAGGACTTATGTCCTACTCTGAATGTGGACAGTGCTTTCCTGTATATAGACAAAGTCTCAAGAGAAACGTACCAACAGGAAAATGTAATGCTTGTAGAGGAACAGGTTGGGCTTCGTAACGCAAAAAGCCGAAGTAAATACTTCGGCTTTTTTGTTTTAATTTAGTTTATGGTGTAGCAGTTTGGGGGTCGTTGTGGTTGTTTCTTGTAGTATCTTTTCATCAACTTGCATGTGGCTATGTGCGATTGCTTCTTCATACTTTGAGCTATAATACCAACTTCAACCGCAAGGCGATTTTACTTTCAATTACTCTCCCCCACTGGCGTGAGCGTCTCGCTCGTGCCTGATAAAAATAATCTACATTTGAGTTGAATGAGCAGCAAGTATAAATTCAGCGATAACAACTAACTTTCGCTCTTAGCAGTTACGCACGAGCGAGACGCTCGCGCCAGTGGAAAAAATCATGCTAAAAGCAATTTGCCTCCGTCAATTTTAAATCAATTTCTTTGCGGCTCAAATTTTTAAAATGCCCTTGAAGCCGTTGCTTGTCTGTCTTGTATTTTTAATATCCTTTTCCTCTTTTGCCCAAACAAAATATACCATCAGCGGTATTGTGAAAGATGCAAAAACCGGAGAGGAATTGATTGGCGCAACTGTGCGTTTGAAAGATTCTGCTGCCATTGGCACAATGACCAATGCTTATGGATTTTTCTCGCTCACAATTCCTGCTAATAAAAACAAATTGAGTGTGGCTTACATCGGCTATAATGAATTTGAAACTGAAATCACCAATCCTGTAAATCAAACTGTAAATGTTGCGCTGCAACCTGTTTCGCGCGAATTGAAAGAAGTGGAAATTAAAGCGCGCAAGAGCGATGATAACATTCGCAATTCCGAAGTGAGCGCAGTAAGATTAGAAATTAAACAGTTGGAAAAAATCCCTGTGTTGTTTGGTGAAAAAGATTTGCTGAAAACGATACAACTTCTGCCCGGTGTGCAGCCTGCGGCAGAAGGCAACAGCGGCTTTTATGTGCGCGGTGGCAGCAACGACCAAAACCTGATTCTGTTGGATGAAGCTACTGTTTACAATGCTTCGCATCTGCTTGGATTCTTCTCCACATTTAATAATGATGCTATTAAAGATGCAACGCTTTACAAAGGCAATATGCCGGCTGAATATGGCGGCAGACTTTCGAGTGTGCTGGATGTGAAAATGAAAGAAGGCAACAATCAAAATTATGTAGTGAGCGGTGGTATCGGTTTAATTGCCTCGCGCCTGAATGTGGAAGGTCCGATAGTGAAAGACAAAGGCTCATTTGTTGTAACGGGAAGACGAACTTATGCCGATTTGTTTTTAAAACTTTCGCGCAATGAACAGCAGCGTAAAAGCATTTTGTATTTCTACGATTTGAATGCAAAAGCGAATTACAAAATCGGCAAGCGCGACAGAATTTTTATTTCAGGATATTTCGGGCAGGATAAATTCGGCTTTCAGGACAGGTTCAGCATTAACTATGGCAATGCCACTGCAACTTTCAGATGGAATCACATTTTCAGTGATAAATTTTTCTCAAACACCTCTTTCATTTTTAATGATTTCAATTATGCCATCGGTGTTCAAATTGTAAATCTTGAAATAAAATCTGTGGTGCGCGACTTTGGTTTAAAAGAAGATTTAGAATATTTTCTTAATTCCAACAACAAGCTGAAATTCGGCTTCCAATCTACGTTTCACACCATTGTTCCCGGGCAGATTGTTTCAAAAGACACTGCGCGTTTAAACAATATTTTTCTTACAAAAAGCTATGGTTGGGAAAATGCCGTTTACGCGCAACATGAAGTTACACTTTGGAAAAAGCTCAACATCAACTACGGAGTTCGCCTGTCTGTTTTCACTCAAACTGGTCCTTCTAATTATTACAAGTTCCCTAATGAAGAACAGACAGATACATTCAAACTAAAACTCGGGCAGTTTGGTAAAACATACGTCAATCCTGAACCGCGCGTTTCATTGAGCTACAACTTCTACCCGCGCATGAGTTTCAAAGCGGCATACTCCCGCAACGTACAGAACATTCATTTGCTCTCTAACTCCACTACCTCCTTCCCGACCGACCGATGGACTATCACTTCAAATAATGTGAAGCCCGAAATAGCCGATCAGATTAGCGGAGGTTATTTTGTGAACTTCTACAAGGATATGTTCGAGGTATCTGTAGAGGGTTATTACAAATGGCTTTACAATCAAATTGACTACAAAAACGGTGCGGTTCTGCGCGCTAATGAAACGGTGGAAAATCAGTTGCTGTATGGTATCGGCAGAGCTTATGGCGCAGAATTTTTTTTCAAAAAACGAACGGGAAAATTCACAGGTTGGGTGAGCTACACGCTTTCGCGCAGCGAAAGAAAGTTTACGGAAATCAACAACAACACTTGGTTTCCTGCAAGAGTTGACAGAACGCACGATTTGTCGGTTGTGCTGATGTATGACATCACTCCGCGCATCAATGTTTCGGCTACGTGGGTGTATTACACGGGCATGGCAGTTACTTACCCCATTGGTAAATACATATTGGACGGACAACTGATTCCGTTGTATGGCGATAGAAATCAGGACAGGTTTCCGGCTTATCACCGCCTCGATATTGGCGCAACTTTTGTATTGAAAAAAAGAAAGAATTGGGAACACGATTTGAATGTGAGCGTGTATAATACTTATGCTCGAAAAAATGCTTACTCCATTGATGTGCGCATCAATAACGAGGGTTTGCTTTACACCGAAAAAACTTACCTGTTTCGCATAGTTCCTTCCATTACATACAACTTCAAGTTTACAGCAATTCCTTCGGGTAAAAAGAAAAAAGGAGAAATTGAAAAATGAAAATCAAGCGAGTTAAAATGAATTTTATATCAACATTATTGCAAAGAAGTTTTCTGTTGCTTGGCAGTGTTGTTGCAGCGTTTGTTGCAACTTCATGCACAGAAAAGATTGATTTGAAGCTGAAAGATTCTTCACCGCGCGTAACTATTGAAGGAAGAATTACCGATGCTTCCGGTCCCTATTATGTAGCTGTTTCAAACAGTTCTTTGTTTACGCAAAAAACTTTTTTTGAAGGCATAGACAGCGCAACAGTTATCATCAGCGATGATGCCGGAAATACCGATACACTTACAAAAGTTTACGCAGGTATTTTCATCACGAATACTTTGCAAGGCGTTGTCGGCAGAAGTTATTTTTTGAATGTAATTACGGGAGGAAAAACTTACAGCGCGATTTCTGTGATGCAACCTGCGGTAGAAATTGACAGCATAGGTTTTGAGAAAAGTATGGGCTTCAATAACAAGGAATCGCTGAATGTTCGTTGCTTTTTCCGCGACCCTGCGGACGTTAGAAATTATTACAAGGTAGAAGCTGCAATAAACGGGAAAAAGCAAATCTCTAATGATGTAAGTTCCGACAGGCTTTGGGATGGAAAATACCGCAACCTGTTTATCCCGAACGACACATTGATTTCAGGCGATACGCTTGAGGTTAGTTTGCTCATGCTCGATGAAAAAGTATTCAACTATTATGATGCCTTAGAAAACATTAGCGGTGGCTTTAATCAACCTGCTGCACCCGCCAATCCGCCAACAAATATTGTGCCGCAAACACTTGGCTATTTCAGCGCACATCCGGTGAGGAAGAAAACAGTAATTATCCCGTAATTACTCCTTCTTAAAATCTAAGCTCAAAGAGTTTACGCAATAACGCATACCTGTGGAAGTTGGTCCGTCATCAAACAAATGACCAAGATGTCCTCCGCATTTTGCGCAAACAATTTCTGTGCGCACCATGCCATGCGTAGTATCGAGATTTGTTTTGATTTTACCGCCTTCAATTTCGCGGTCGAAGCTGGGCCAACCGCAGTGGCTGTCGAATTTCATTGCATCGGTAAAAAGCTCATTGCCGCAACCGCCACACACATAAACTCCCTTCTCGGCATGTTTATAGAACTTACCTGTGCCGGGGCGTTCCGTTCCCTTTTCTCTCAGCACGTGGTACTGTTCGGGGCTTAGTAATTGCTTCCAGTCGGCTTCTGTTTTTGCCAATGTATTTTTGTCTTCCATTTTCTTAGTTGCGTTTTGATTTGTTGTTTGCTGCGAATGTGAATTGCATGAACCCACAAACATCGCTATTGAAATGATAAATATTGAATGTTGTTTCATATTGAATGTTCTTGCAACCTCTCTGCAATCTGCAAAAGAGCATTCGCATTGATTTCATGTTTTCCGTCAAACTCAATTACTTCAATGTTATTCTCGGCAAAAAGTTCTTTTAAAGCATCAGGCGCAAATGACGGAAGCAGCGGGTCGTGTGTGCCATACACAAAGAAATTTTTGGCGGCAGCAAACGCGGGGTGCAGCGGATTGGTGCGCAGTTCGGCAGCGATTTCTCCGGCAAACATTATCAAAGCATCCACTTTAAAATTGGTATTCACAAACCATCTTGTAACCGTTGCCACACCTTGCGAAAAACCCAACAACACGATTTTGCAATCTGTTCTTCCTGCAATTTTTAAATGTGCAGCAAGCTGATTGAGATAAGCTATGTTGTCTTTGATGTCATGCTCACGTGCTTCTTTTGTCATCCATGTTGCGCCTACATTTCCGCTGAATCCTTTTGCATAAAAACGATGCAACGCTTCCGGTGCAATCACAAAAATATTGTTCGCTGCAAGTTGCTTAAACGGCTCTGCAAAATCATTCGCTAATTGTGCGTAGCCATGCAACACAATCCAGATTTGCTTTGTGTTTTCATTCAGTTCTCCAAGCGTAAAATAGCGGGCAGTTTTGTTTATCTGCAATTCATTTTCTGTCATGCTGCATTTTGTTTTTTAAGCACAATAAACAATCGCGCTGCTCTTAGCGCAAGCACAGCCATAATGAGAACAATTGCTTCGTGATATGGTTGCGGCAACAAAAATTTAAAGACATATAACACTACCATAAACACAGCGGTGAAAAGAAACCAATTCACCAGATATTTGCGCAACGATTTAAACATGAGCATAAAAGCAACAGGCAAATGCAACGGAATTGCCCAAAGCATATTCAGGTTTTTCGGCACGGAATAATGTTCCGTAAACAACCACATGGATAAAAAGAAACAACCCAACAATCCCGCAACGCCAAACAGCAGCACATCAAAAAACAGAAAATGTTTGTTGGTCTTTCTTTCAATTACCGTCAGGATTAAATAAAAAATCAACAACAAAAGCATGGTGTTCATTGGCGTAAAAAATTCCTGCGGAGCAACGGGCAAAGGATGCTCCAACAAGACTTTTGTTGAGCTTACGAAACTTTCTTTTCCGTTCGCTGTTTGCACCGTTGCATTTTGAAAAGCCTTTTGCAAATAATCGGGCAGGAAAGTTTGTATGCGGGGTGTGGCGTTTACTTCACATGGCATTCCAAGAATTAAATAGAAACCGAATTTCACCCAAGGGCTTTCGCCCACATACAAATCGAGCATTTGTTTTAGCGTATAATTTGTATCGAATTGTTCATAATGAAAAACTAATTTCTCACCCAACTCTTTTTCAAAAACATCGCGTATGCGCGTGGCGCAATTGTCGAAAAAAAACTCGTAGCGGTAATCTCTGTTTTCGGGCTTGGCGTTGTTGGCGAGAAAAGCAAAAATGTGTTGCTTCTCTTCGGCTGAAAGGTTCAGCACATCTTCGGTTACGGCTCTTTCTTCATACACATACATACTCATGAAGTTCCGAAACGATTCCACATTCACCATATACAGCAAGCGACCTTTTACAAAGTTCACATAGAAGTTCGGCTGGTTGAAATCGAAAGTTCCATAGTTGAACACCACATCCATGTTTGTTTTGAAATCGGTAACGCGGATTCCGCTGTGTCCGAAGGCGGAATAAAGTTCGTTTCCCGGAGCAACCGTAAGCAATGAGATACGTGCCGAATCGGATAATTCGATTGCATGAGAAAAGTAAAAAATAGAAAGGAGAAAAGTAAAAAGACAAGTTCTAATCATTTGCTGTTTGTTTTTTATCCCGCGAAGGCAAAGAACACAAAGATTTTATTTTTTTCACCACAGAGATTTTTCTTTGCGCATTTTGCGGTTTGTTTTTCACCACAACACGCTTTCTGCAACACAAAATCCCGCCTTCTTTTCAAAAAGCGGGATTAAACAAAATACAAGACAATGAAAAAAACTGTTATTTATTCTTTCACAAATTTTGCTGACGTTCCGTTTTAATTCACGCTCAAATGAATACTGTTTTTTTCATGTTGATATTTTTTTGCAACCGTAAAAAATGGGTCATTAGCGAAGATGGCTAAATTTTCTACTTCCTGCGTTTAAGCAAAAGCGATATTAAAATCGGCAACACAAACAAACCAACCGTAGTAAGCGAAAAATATAAATCCGCTCGCTCACTTTCAACAATTTGGCAGAAAATACTCTCGGCAAAATGATGGCAGGCAAAAGAAACGCAGAGCTTTAAACCAAGCAAGCCGATAATGCCAAAAGCAATCATATCCAAAAATGGAAAACGCTCCATCAGCAAAACAAAATATCCCGCCACAATCCGCATGGTAACAATGCCGATGAACACACCCAAACACACTAAATAAATATTGTTGGTGAAAGCAACGGCTGCAAAAACATTGTCTAACGAAAAGGTTAAATCCATCACCTCCACTTGCAGCACCACGCTCCAGAAAAGCGAAAGCCCGAATATTCTTTTAGGATGCTTTATTTCTGCCTGCAACTCTTCGCCTTCTATTTGCAGTATGTTTTCTTTTTTGGTGAAATGCTTATAGAAATAAGCGATGCAGAGATACAGCAAATAACCGCCTCCCAACAGTTTCAATACATTTATTTTGATAAGCCAGCTTGCAAAAAATAAAGCCGTGCCGCGAAAGATGTATGCCAGTATCAAGCCTATTTTCAAAGCCTTTCTGCGCTGCTTTTCATCGGGCAAATCCATCACCATAGTTGCCAGCACCGCAGCATTATCAATACTCAAGAGACTTTCAATAAGAATAAGATTCAGTATTACCAAGCCCGCAGCTTTTAAATCGCTGCCGAGATATTGATGAAGAATTTCTATAACTGTTTCCAAAAAAGATAATTGAGGCTGCTAATGTAAATGCTGCAAATTATTTTGGTGGAAATGTTTTTGCTGCGTGTCTGTAATTTTGTGGCAGGTTAAACGTTTAATCTGATACGGGATATTCTTCTGAAATAATTTTACAAAATGCAATCGCTTACAATTTTTCTGTTGCCGTTTTTGTTGCTGCCGATTAACGCTGATGATTATTTGAAAAACATCAAAGGGTTTGCCAATGAAAGTTTTTTCAAAGCAGAAGTTTATGCGAAACACGATTGGCAGTCGTTTGAAAAACTGCCCGAGCCAAACACCAAAGTTCAAACACAAAATTTTGATTTGCATCTGATGAATGCCTGTTTGTTTTTTGTTGCAAACAAAATGCGCCAGTCAAAGAAAGTTGCGCTGCTTACCTACTCCGAAGGCTTGCGCAATGCGGCTTTGGTACATTCAAACGAAATGGTGGTAAAACAGTTTTACAGCCACATCAATTCAAAGAATAATGAACTGCGCGCACCGGACAATCGCATGAAAATGTTTGGCATAAGCAATGTGCCGATGGCAGAAAATATCCACAGGTTTCCGTTTGTGCCTAATGAGGTTACTTATCTGGATTTGGCGCAAAATATTATGGACGATTTTTACAAGTCTGAAGGACACAGGCAGAACCTGATGAACAAAAATTTTACCCATACAGGCTGCGCTGCCGCTTGGGAATACAGCGCGAAAGAAAAATATCATTTTGTGAAAGTAACGCAATGCTTTGTGCGTCTTTAAGCGGTTGGTTTTGCTCCGCTGTAAACGAATCCGTTAGCCCGCTTTTTGCAACCAAATGTTGAAAACGTAAGTCTAAGTCGAAACATTATTTTACTTTTTTTCTTGAATATCTGACTAAAATCATATTTTCGGGGCTTCTGATTCAAAATTTATTTAAAGACAGTTTAATTGGTTATGGCATTATCTCTACGTCAAACATCGTTAGCAGTATTCTTTTGCGTATTAGCAACATTTTTATCGGTAAAATCTTCAGCGCAGTGCCCTGGTGGAAGTACTTTCTGTTATGATATTCCGACTTGTGCAACACTTACGCCAACAACTTCATGGAGTTCAAACCTGTCGGTTGGCAGTGGCACTTATGTTGATTTTAATGTGGTAGCCGGAAATTTTTACTCTTTCCGTTATACCAATACGAATCAACTGTATAGCAACGGTAACAGGATTGATATGGCTTTTTCATCACTGCTGACATACAATGACAATACAACACCGCTTTTAAACCCATGGACAGGAGGTGTATGCCCTGCAAATGAAAGACCTGCATCTACAGAATGGTTGGCTACATATACCGGCACTGTGAGAATATACACACAAACATATACAACAGGTAATGTTTGTGCCGGTTGGGTTTCGGGTCAAAACTCGGCTTTGCTTCAATACAAAAGATGTCCTGCTCAATCAGACCCGGGCGAAGGCATAAATACATGGAATGTGGAGGCTTTTGCAACAACAGATATTACACTGACGGGCAGTGCTGCCAATGCCAGATATGGATATTATTCTGCTTCGGCTACAAACTTTAATACGGCAGCGCAGTGGACTAATACATCATCACCTTCATCAGCTCCGGGTTGGTCAGGTTGCGAAGTTCCAAATGATAAATTTACAATAAAAGCAAGAAGAAGAGGATTCCCTTGTTCGGCTTATACGCTTAATCTTGTTGGTGCGGATGATGAGGTTCGTGTGTTTGTGAACGGGTCGCAAATATACAGTGCGTCTAATCCCGTTTCAAATGTGGCTTTGGGAACTTATGTGTTGGGCGCGAATGATTTGGTTGAAATAAGAATGGTTGGTTTGTGCAATCCCGAATATGCAAATGTTACCTTTACCCCTGTTGCCAGCCCTGCGGTTAACGGAGGAACTATCGGAGGATTTGTGAACGGTGCAACCTTGTGTGTTGGAACAAGCCCGGGTACATTTACGAATGTAACATCCGGCAGCGGAGGCACGATCGGTCAAATAAACGGAGGAACTATTTCCTATGATTGGGAATATTCAACTGATGGTCTTACATTCTTCTCTACGGGTATTGCTACTCCAACTTACAATCCGGGCGTATTAAATGTTCCCGGTGCAACATATTATGTAAGAAGAAAGGCGTTGGATAAATGTTCAAATCAAGGATATTCCAACACTATTTTGGTGAATGTTGTAGATCAGCCGAATGGCGGATTATCTCCGGCAAATCAATCAATATGTCCGGGCAATCAAGTGGTGCTTACGCTTAATTTCACATCGGGTCAGGCACCGTTTAATGTTCAGATATTCAATGGCGCAATCAATCAAGCAAGAAACGGAAAAGCGAATGGCGATACGGTGAAATTAGATGTGCCTGCAAGCCCGACTACTTTTACCTTATCTCAAATTGTTGATGCCAATTCCTGCCCAAGAACATCGGGCTTTTTGAGCGGTTCGGTAGTAACAATTTCTCCTGCTATCAATATTGGTGGCGTAACTCCTTCTAATATTTCATGCTTTGGCGGCAACAATGGTTCTATTGTTGTTTCGGCATCGGGCGGAACTCCTCCATTCCAATATTCAATCAATAACGGAACTACCTATCAAACATCTAATACCTTTAACGGTTTGACTGCGGGCAGCTATTTTGTAACTGTGAGGGATGCGCTTGGTTGCGTTGCGGTTTACAGCGGCAATCCGGTGGTGCTTACCCAATCTACTCAAATTAACTTTACAACTGTTAAGCAGGATGCAAGTTGTTCCGGTGTGTTTGACGGAACAATCGGTGTATCTGCAAGCGGTGGCGTAGGCAGCTATCAGTATTCATTGAATGGCGGACCTCTGCAACCGGGTGCTAACTTTAGCGGTTTGGGAGCAAATACCTATACCGTGCTTGTTCAAGACGGCAATGGCTGCACGGCTACTTCAACCGTTACCATCAACAATTCATACACTGTTTCAACTTCAATAAACAACCAAACAGATGTGGCTTGTTTTGGCGGAAATGATGGTTCGGTTACACTCCAAACTTTGGGCGGTATTCAGCCATATCAATATTCAATTAACGGGGGTTTAACTTATCAGTTTTCTCCAACTTTTACGGGATTGACAGGCGGTAATTATTTAATAAGAATTATTGATGCAAAAGGTTGTCCGGTAATTCAAAGTGTTACGATTGCAGAGCCGACAAAACTTGTTACGGTAGTTGATTCTATAACAAATGCAGGCTGCTTTGGCGGAACTGACGCGGCAATTTATACCACTACAACAGGCGGCACTCCGGGCTATACTTACACTTGGAGTAATAGTGCTACTACTGATGATAATATTGGCGTTGCAGCAGGTAACTATCGCCTTACCGTAGTAGATACAAAAGGCTGCCGCGATTCTGTTGCTGCAAACGTTGGTCAGGCACCGGAGTTGTTTGTTGCATTGGCGGCATCTACCGATGTTAAATGCAATGGAGGAACTGACGGAACAGTGGATATTACCGTGAGCGGTGGCACTCCGCCTTATACATTCAACTGGTCGAATGGTCATTCGTTGGAGGATTTGGTGAGTGTTGTTGCAGGTGCATATTCCGTAACGGTTGAAGATGCAAACGGATGTATCAAAACATTAACGCACACTGTTAATGAGCCTGCGCAGCTTACGCTTGCTTTGGCAGGAACAAACATTATTTGCAACGGAGCTAAAAACGGCACGGTTACAAGCACAGTTGGCGGAGGTGTTGCTCCGTACAGATATTTCTGGAGCACAGGCGATACTGCTTCATCCATTTCGGGTGTTGGTGGCGGACTTTACACAGTGATTGTAACTGATGCCAACGGCTGTTCAATCAGCGGCACGGTTACACTTACCGAGCCGCCTGTTTATTCATTAAGTTTGAACGTAACCAATGTGCTTTGCTTTGGCGATTCAACAGGTTCGATTTCTACAACTGCGGGTGGCGGCACTCCGCCTTATACTTACCTTTGGAACACAACTTCAACAGATTCTGTATTGACAGGTGTTCCCGTAGGTTTTTATTCGGTAACGGTTTCGGATGTGAACGGTTGCTCATCAACTGCTTCAACTACTGTTACACAGCCTGCTGAATTGACTATCAATTCATCCATATTTGATGTTACTTGCAGCGGCTATTCAAACGGATTGATTGACCTGACAATAAGCGGAGGTGTTTTACCTTATACTTATCTTTGGAACACAAGTTCAACATCACAGGATTTGACCGATATTCCGGGTGGAATCTATACCGTTACCGTTACCGATAATAATGGTTGCACGGCAACGGAATCGTTCTCTATTACCGAACCTGCGCCTATGTCTTCTACCATTACAAAAACGGATGTTACTTGTAATGGTGCTGCAAACGGCACGGCATCAATAAATGTTGTTGGCGGTTCTGCTCCGTATAATTATTTGTGGAGTAACTTTGGTGGCGCAGCTTCTGTTTCGGGTTTAAGCGGAAATACTTACTATGTAATTGTAACAGATGCCAAAGGCTGCCAGCACAGAGACAGCGTGGTTATTTTTGAACCTGCTGCAATTGCTATCACGGCTAACGTTGTGCAAATTTCCTGCTTTGGTTCTGATGATGGCGTAATTGATGTAAGCGTAACGGGCGGAACACCAAACTTTATTTACAGTTGGAGTAACGGTGAAACAACTCAAGACTTATCTAACTTGGGTCAAGGTATTTATGTGTTGAATATTACGGATGCAAATGGTTGTACTGCAACTGCTTCGTATGAAATTGTGAATCCTTCACCGATTATCGCCAACTATTTCATCAAAACCCCTAAATGTTCGGGAGATACGGACGGGCATATTGATGTGATTCCATCGGGTGGTGTGCCGCCTTATACTTATTTGTGGAGCAACAACACTACTAATGAAGACTTGTTGAATGCTTCTTCCGGCACATACTATCTTACAATAACTGATGCACGTAGTTGTTCAAAAGTTGATACTTTGATTATTGGTCAGCCATTGCCGTTGTACACAACCGGATTTATCAAAAATGTAACCTGCGCAGGTTATGAAGACGGCTTCTTGGATATTACTGCTTACGGTGGAACATTACCTTACTATTTTGTTTGGAGCAAAGACTCTGTTGTAACAGAGGACTTGGGTAACCTTTCGGGTGGTAACTACGTGGTAACTGTTACAGACGGTAATGGTTGCACAGTGGATGCTACTTATTTCGTTTACGAACCCGATTCATTGAAACTGTCTTTTGATGCAACCAATGTTACCTGCCCGGGTGCAGGAACAGGAAAAGTTTCAGCAGTAGTAACCGGTGGAGTTTATCCATATACTTATTTGTGGAATACCTTTAATGGAGATTCTACTCTGGCAAATATTCCATCAGGCAGTTACATTGCTATTGTTACGGATTTTAACGGGTGTTCAACACGCGATTCTATATTTATTACACAGCCGCTTCCTTTCAATGTTGCAGATAGTATTACAAATGCTTCATGTAGCGGAAAGAGCGATGGAATTATTGACTTAACGGTTTCGGGCGCAAATGGTAACTACACCTTTGTTTGGAGTACAAACGCAACAACGGAGGATATTTCGGGATTGGCGGCAGGTACTTACCGTGTTACAATAACAGATGCGCTTGGCTGTACTTTTGTTGGTATCTATGAAGTGAATGAAGCAAAGCAATTGTTTGCGGATATTGCAGTTATCAGTCCTGCTTGTAATGGAGCAACTACGGGAATTATCTCCGTAGATGCAACAGGCGGTGATGTTCCTTATTCTTATGCTTGGAATACAACTCCGGCACAAACCAGCAATACGGCTTCCGGTCTTGGTGCAGGAACTTACACCGTTACGATTACAGACAGCAAAGGCTGCACATTGGCTGAAACAAGAACTGTAACTGCTGCAAATCCTTTGGTGGTTGATGTGAATGTTACGGGTTCAAAATGTGTAAATATCGGTTCCGGTATAGTGGAGGTAAATACAACCGGAGGTGCTGCACCATTTACATATCAGTTGAATGGTACAACACAGGCAACCAATACTTACACCGGATTGTTGCCGGGTACTTATGTTGTATTTGTGCGTGATGCAAACGGTTGTGAAGGCATCAATTCGTTTACAATTCCTGTTCCAACTACGCTTAGTGTTAATTTGATTGCTGACAAGGAATTGATATTAAGCGGAATGGAGGCTCAGCTTGAAGCGCAGGTTGTTTCTGATACTACTATCGAAAGAGTTTACTGGAGCAGTATGTTGGGTTCTTTTGACTTCTCGGGATGTGCGGATTCTACCAATTGTCTTACTCCGAAAGTAGCTCCTGAGGTTACTACAACGTTTGTTGTAACGGTAATGAATGCTGATTCTTGTACGGCTACGGATACTATCAGAATTGAGGTTAAAACTCAACCTTCTGAATTTATACCTACTGCTTTCTCTCCAAATGGTGATGATTTGAATGACTTCTTTGAGTTTGCAATTTTGGGTGTAACAACGGGTGATGTTCAGATATTCGATCGTTGGGGTAACTTGATTTATGAAAATCCTGCTCAGAAAAATGGTCTTGGAAATAAAGACGGATGGGATGGTACATTTAAAGGAAGTCAGGTTCAAATGGATACTTACGTTTACACCATCAATTTGAAATACTTTAATGGCGTAGAAAAACGAATTACAGGTACTATTGCTGTAACCCGATAAGCATTGCTAAAATAAATATTTTAAAGGCTGCTCGCAAGAGCAGCCTTTTTTGTTGGCGCATGATAGTGTCTGTTTTTAAGTTTGATTGGTATTAACCCATCAAAAAATTATACAACTACTAATATTCTGTCTTTATTTGTTCTTGATGAAATGCCCATGATTCAAAATCACCAATCGAAAATGAATATCAGGTTGGGCATTCCATCTGACTTTTAAAAAACAAATTATCTACAGATGAATAAAAATCTGCTGTTGTTCCTGTGCAGCTTTTTTACGCTGCCTTTGTTTTCGCAAAACATTAAAGAAGTAAAGCCCAAGCTGTCGCCACTCACCAAAAAATTTCTGCATGAATTATCGCTTTCAAAAGAAAAAGATGCTGTGCCCGATGGATTTTTATATAAATATCAAGCCAACGGACAAGCATACATCAGCGCATTGATAAAAGTAACTGATGTTGCTTCGGTTGAAAAGAAACTGGATTTGATGGATGCAAAAATCGGCACAAAAGCAGGCGATATATGGACTGTTCGGGTTCCATATAATAAGGCAAAAGAATTTACGGAAACTGTTGGTATTTCATACATACAAATGGATGAGCCTTTATCGCCAAACCTTGATAAAGCGCGCCAGACCACGCGCACCGATTCGGTTCACAACGGTATCAACCTGCCCATGCCATACAGCGGCAAAGGCGTAATTGTTGGCGTAATTGATTTCGGGTTCGATTACAACCACCCCACGTTTTACGACACGCTTCACGCTAATTTCAGGATAAAGCGCGTGTGGGAAGTGGGCAGCACCGGCACACCGCCCGCAGGCTATGCTTACGGCAACGAAATAACCGATACCAACCTGATAAAAGCGCAGGGTACGGACAACCCGAAGCAAACGCATGGCGCGGCTGTGGCGGGCATGGCGGCAGGTTCGGGCTACAAAGGTGATACCGTAAACAAGCGTTTCAGGGGAATGGCTTATGAATCGGATATGGTATTTGTGGGCGTGAGGCGCGATGATATTTCGCAGCAATGGCTGCAAGGCAGCTTCACCGATTTTTTAGACGGCATCAATTACATTTTCAATTACGCAGCTTCGGTGGGCAAGCCCTGCGTGGTGAACATCAGTTGGGGTTCGCAATCGGGTCCGCATGATGGCAGCACCTTGTTTAATCAGGCTTGCAATAATCTTACGGGCGCAGGGAAAATATTGGTGATGAGCGCAGGTAACGAAGGCGAAGAGCGCATTCATCTTTCAAAAACATTTACGCCAACCGATAC
>CAZSEG010000073.1:15064-15653 GCA_964605875.1 uncultured Chitinophagaceae bacterium | reverse complement strand
TTGTTATCATCCCTAATATTCCTATCAGGTAGGAATATGGCGTAAATTTATCAATCGGGTAAGCCACCGGGTTTGAATTGATGGCTGCGAAATGAAAAATGATAATAAAGCTGGCTACCACGCCAAACACTAAAAATATTTCCTTCTTAGTGATAAACAGCACCGACACAATACCTAAAAACATCAGCTCGGATGTAGAAATATAAACCCTTGCATAGCTTAAAGGAGTATCCTTTTTTATTAAATCGGCAACGGCATTATCTACAAAAATGGTGATGCAGATTCCACCCATCAGCACAACTCCTGCCGCAAACATTTTATTGCGTGTCAAAAATACCAGTGCAAGAAAAATTCCGGTCAGTCCGATAATATCTCCGGCAAGGAGGATGTAACCGCGGCTCAGCACAAAAACATGGTCAATCAAATAAATTGATTGCGCCACCATGCCCAACAGGAGCAGCCCAAACAGAAACCGAACTTTCAAACGAGCGAACTCATTTTTAAATTCAATTTTACCAAGAAAATAATCTAAGAATTTATCCAAGCTATTGTACCCAAACTAAATCTTACCAATTACGTACGAAGTACA
>CAZSEG010000073.1:6202-15054 GCA_964605875.1 uncultured Chitinophagaceae bacterium | reverse complement strand
CGAACCAACAGGATCCGGTATTTATTTCTTCCAAAATTGGCTAAGTCAAACTCCCAACCTACAAAATATCTCGAACCGATGAATGGTCCACCGATAGCTGTTTGTGTTGGTTTGTTGTAGATGTTCGCTCCGCCAATACGAATCGTAGAATAAATTTTTTCAAATTCGTAAGAAACATTCAAGTCTAAGTTGTGATAGCCTTTTATGATGCCGTCACCCATTGGTCCTTGCCATTCGTAATCTTGCGGAATCCATTTAAAGTTTACTGCAAATCCTAAGCCTTTCCAAACGCGACCCGCTTTTACACCCAAATTGATTTTATGTTTAGGCGTGTTGAATCCTGTAAGCTGCAAGTTCTCGGCTTCCTTCAAAGGCTTGTCATACAAATCGGCATAAGTATAATTCACGTAAGGTGTGATTCCTTTTCCAACGTAGTAACTAAGGCTTATGCTCGCGCCCCACGATGGAACAGGCTTATCTAAGTTTACATATAGTTGAAGTGGTTTGTAGTAGTTAGTGTCACTTCCTGCTGTTACACTTGCATACACATGGTCTAATGCAGTCCCATCTTCTATGTTGCCTACAGTAGAAGCCGCTATTCTTGTAAAGCCAAGAAAACGCTCGTAGTAGCTGAAATAAGCAGAGAAGTCAATGAATAATTTTTTGTTTAAAAATTCACCGCGATAACCCAAATCTACCGTAGTTACCAATTCTGTTTTAAGTGGCTTCACATCAATGGTTTTAAGCAAGTCCGGCATTTGGGTTTCAATTTGGTCAACAGTCATAATTTTATTGGTAACCAATGAATCTAAAATATCAACCGAGCGTTGAGTGTACTGCAAGCCATAACCATTCAGGTTTCCTACAAGGAAAAATTGCTCTATTGGTAAATTAAGGTATTGCTCTTGTAGCGTTGGCAAGCGGAAGGCGCGTCCGGCACTGATACGCACAGTGTGGTCTTTATTAGGAGTGATTACAAAACTTAAACGGGGAGAAAACTGAACAGGGAAATTGCTGTTTTTATCTAAACGAACTGAACCGATAATGCGCAATTTATCTTTTGCCAAACGTTTTGAAGCCTGAATGAAACCGCCCACTTCCTGCACGCGCAATCTTCTGCCCGCAGTGTCTTCAAAAATTGTACCTCTTGAATTGGGCAAATACAACCTGTAAGACGCGCCTGCCATCAAATCAACTGCTTTAATAAAATCAAATGAGTATTGTCCCTCTAAATGAAACATAGATGAGCGGTCGTAGAATTTAGTTCCTTCTTTTGAATTTGCATTGGTTACTAATTTTTGATAAACCGAATCAAACTCATGGCTTCCCTTTTTGAACCAAAAGTCATTAGCGTGGGTAAAGGCTGCGGCTCTTGCAATCGCTGCTGTTTTTGCCTGAATGCTGCTGCCGATACAATCTGCACAAAAGCCATTGGAGAGGGTATCTAATACATCAAAATATTTACCCAAAAATTCAGGTACATAGCCACCGGCAGCACCTGCTTTTGTCATGTAAGCACCCGTCAATCCGATGTTCAATGAATTTCCGGCATCCTCTATTGCGTAGTACGTTTTGATTTCAAAATTCTTTCCTTTCAAAGAAAGTTTTGGTGCGTGATAAGTGAAGTCTTTAATCTGATAGCGGGTAGAAGATTGAAACACCGCAGTGCCATAACCAAACTGATAGGTAGCACTCAGTTCTAAATCAGGTTTAAAGCGATAATGAAGCTGCGCTCTCAAACCGCCTCTTTTTACACGTGGGTCAATCAGGTCGCCTTCTGTATAACCCGGTGCTTTAATTTTCAATTTGCCCGGGCTTGCCCACGGGTTAAAATCTAACCAGTTACCCAAAGCCACATAATCATCGTGTTGCTCTAAAGTAAGGTCAGTTCCAGGTCCGTAAACTTCTTCTGCTTTTTCCCTTAATATCAAACTTAAATCTCTTACTGTAGGGTTATTAATGGTATCCAAATCTCCATACCTGTTGAAGGTAGAATCATCAGGAATCCAGTCGCGGCTGTAATAGCTGAAACCACCGGAAAGTTTTATCGCAAACTTTTGTTCTTTGCCGAACGCCTGCGCATAGCGGAATTGCGCATCGGTGTAGCCTGCCGGAGCAGAGGTGTAGCCACCGTTTATTTTGAATGACAAACCCTGATGGTCGTAAGGATTTTTTGTAGTCATAGAAATAACGCCCTGCATCGCATTTGCGCCATACAACGCAGAAGATGCACCGGAAATAACTTCCACGCTTTCCAAATCCAAATCGCTGCCGCCAACCAAGTTTCCAAGCGGCATATTCAAGCCGGGTGATTCATTATCAACGCCATCCAAAAATTGCTTGGTGCGGAATGAACGGGTGTCGCCAAAACCACGCAGGTTGATAATGGTTAATCCGGCAGAAGAAGTTACCAAATCAATACCTTTTAGGTTGCCCAAACTTTGATAGAAATCGCCCGAAGAAGCATTCTTTATTTCTTTGGCAGTCATCTTTTCGATTTGCACAGGTGCTTCTTTCAAAGCCTCGCTTACACGCGAAGAAGTTACCACCACATCGCTTCCGCCAAAATACGATGGCTCTAATGTAAGGTTGAAAACATTTCCGCTTCCAACGGGTATTTCTTTTTGCTCGTAGCCAACATAAGAAACTACCAATGTTTTTGCCGTTTCGGGAATATCCAAAGTGAACTTTCCGTCAGTATCGGTGGTTACACCAATGGTTGTTCCCTTTACGGTAATGCTTGCTCCAATCAATGCTTCTTTGTTTGAAGCATCATTGATTTTTCCCGAAATTGTTTTTGTTTGAGCGAATAGATTTGTGAGAATTGTTGTAAGCGCAAGCGCAAGTAAAATTCGTTTCATCTGTTTGTTGTTTTGGTGCAATCCAACGAAACGCCCTAAAATCAAATTCCCGGTTGATTAAGAAATGATTTCCGTTTCGTTAAACCTGTTTTATTGTTTTGTTTCGTTTTGCTTAAAAGGCGGGTGAAAATATAAAAAACATTAAAACAACAAACTATCGTTAATTGTGTGTAACCGCAAAGTGAAAGGTGAATTTCTGAGAATACGGTTTGTTTGAACAAGCCGTTATTTTTCTTTGATAAGTTTTGAGTAGCCCCACTTGTTGTTTCCTGCTAAAATTTTTACAGAATAGATTCCGGCAGAAAGGCTTTTTAGAGAAATGCTTTTCTGGTTTACACTCAGGTTTTTCTGATAAATATTTCTTCCTGTTGCATCATAAATTTCCACTCTTTTTATTTCAGAATTATCCAACGATTGTATGGTTAGAATATCCGATGCGGGATTGGGAAACAAACTGATTTTAATTGTATTATCCGTAATGTTTTTTACAGAGCTTGGCGTTAATTGCAGCGATGCAATATGATTGAGTGTATCGGTATATTTATTGGTTAAAAAATCTCCGCCAAAGTAAATTGTGTTTAGCTCAAAAGCAATTGCATGAACGGGTTTATCAGGTATGGCAAGCGGGTTAAGAGCCTTGTAAACAGTAGTATCTCCGGGATATGTAATGTTTTGAATTGCCATTAAATTATTGCCCATAGTCATGCCTGTGCTGCAAAAAAAATCTCCTCCGGCTAACAGGCTTGAACCATAAGTTTGTAATTTAAAAATAGCGTTGCCATAAAAGCCATCCATAATACCCATTTCCGGTTTCAGTTCTACTTCCCATTCATTATTTTCCTCATTATATACTGCAAGTGCGCAGGTGTCATTTCCATCAATCACATTGCAGGCTGCATAAAGTTTTCCTTCATGAATTTCTAAATCATTTACGGACGTTGGCGTACCCATGCCTAATAAAATTGGTTGTGTTCCGTCATAAGCAATAACATGTTTTCTGAGCGCACCTGTGGCTAATTCAAAATTGCCGCCAACAACCAAAAGCGTATCCCAAACTTGCAGTGTGTTAGCACCTTTTCCATACATCATTCCCTGCGAAACATCCTGCCACGATGTGCCGTTCCATTTTGATAAAAAGCCTGTGAAATCTCCTGCGGCATACAGTTCGCCTTTGTAAAAAGAGAGCGCGCGCACGGTGCTGTCTAAGCTGCCCAATGCCTGCCATTGCCCTAAACTAATATCATAAACAGCAACCCGACCGACTGCAACACTGCCTGCTTCACTAAATTCACCACCTGCATAGAGTTTGTTGTTATCAACCAACAAAGTATGAACAGTTCCATTTACACCATTGCCCACGCTTATCCAATCGTAACCCGCAAAACCACTGATGTATGCCGCAACGTTATTGCAATTTACTCCTTTAGTTGTTTTGCTGAATGAACCCGCAGCGTAAACTGTTAAGCCCTGTGGATGAACGGCAATTGCATTTACGGTTCCGTTCAAACCGCCTTCCATACTGTATGCAGGTAAAGTTGTTGGATAAGCCGGCTGAATCCAAGCTAATTCATCTATGGTAAATCCGTTTGTCTCTGCCCATGCTTTTACGCTATCTGCTTTTATTTCATGGATGTATGCAAACTTTTGGGTGGCATCAATTTTTTGCGCCAAAGATTCTGCGCCCGATTGCTGCATTAAATATCCAACTGCACAGTGCGTTTTTTTGCGATCAATAAATACAGGTGTTTTGTAAGCAACATAATCGTTTACAGGAAAAACGCCTGCTTTCCAATAGCCGTTCAGTTCCTGTAATAGTTTGAAACGATTTTCTTTTTGCGAAGCAGAAAGTTTCGACACATTTCTTGCTTTTAAAGTTTTTTCAACCAACATCAGATGCGCAGCAATCCATTCATTGTATGATTGAGGTTGCGGAAAATTTGCAGATTGAATAATGGTGTTACACTCAGCTTGCTTCAACCATTCAGCATTTACATTTGAAAGATTTTGAAGTAATGAGTTGTTTGAAAACGATTGAAAAGTTGTAACAAACAAGCAACAGACAGAGAGTATTAACTGACGCATACGAGTGAAATTTATCCTGATAAATAAATACTTGACGATGCCGAAGGTAATAAGGTTGCCTGAGAACTTTATTGTAAATCACCTCCAACCCTCAGGATTCTTATACCATGCCAAAAGCGTTGTTTCAGCTTCTTTGGAAGTTGCATTATTGGCAAGCGCTTTTTGTATCAGAATGGGAAAATCACTTAAAGTGAAATATGGACATTTAGCTTCGGCAAAAGCATCTTCGGCTTTTTGAAAACCATAAGTAAAAATCGCACCCAAACCAATTACTTCTGCTCCGGCTTCGCGCACAGCTTCGGCTGCTTTCAGGCTGCTGCCTCCCGTAGAAATCAAATCTTCAATCAGCACAACTTTTTGCCCGGCTTGCAATTCACCTTCAATGCGGTTTTCCATGCCGTGTCCTTTGGGTTTGTCGCGCACATAAATGAATGGCTTGTTCAGAACATCAGCCACCAATGCACCATGCGGAATACCTGCCGTTGCAACGCCTGCAATCACATCGCAGGCAGCAAACTCTTCCGAAATAATATCCACAAACGCATTTTTGATATAACCGCGCACCTTCGGATAAGACAAAGTTTTGCGATTATCGCAGTAAATTGGACTCTTTAATCCGCTCGCCCAAGTGAATGGATTTTCGGGTTGCAAAACAACCGCTTTTATTTCGAGAAGATATTCGGCTACTTCGCGTGCAATAACATTGTTGTAAATCATGGCGCAAACATATACTATCTGGTTCAATCGTTCATTTTTGAAAATTGTAAATCCTGCAACATTAACTGTAGAGATTGAAATGCTTTATGAACGGGTAATTAAAAGCAAAGAGCAGTTGGAAGCATTGCTGCAACACGATTCCGGAATCTTTGACGGCAAAACAAACGATTGTATTTTGGTGGCAGTTGATGAGCCTGCAAATGTGTTGGAACATTTTAAAAAATCGTTGAAATTAATTTATGCGGGTGGCGGTATTATTTTCAATGAACACCAGCAACTTTTACTGATAAAACGAAAAGGCTTTTGGGATTTACCAAAAGGTAAAGTGGAGCAGGGAGAAAAGATTCGCGATACAGCTATTCGCGAAGTGGAAGAAGAAACCAATGTAAAGATTGAAACCGCAGCCGAGCAAAGTTTTGTTACTTATCACACCTATTTGTTGAAAGGAGAATACTGCATTAAAGAAACGCATTGGTTCGAAATGGATGCCGCATTAAATCAGGAGTTTCTGATACCCCAACGCGAAGAAGGCATTGAAGAAGTTCTTTGGGTTGAAGCTGCTGATTTACCGCTGTATCACGAAAATTCTTATCCGATGATTTGGAGCATTCTGGAAGGTTATTTACATGGAAGATAGTTTGATTAAGTGATGAGTTATGAGAGATGAGTTGATTTAAAATCCTATTCAGCTTTGCGTGAAACATAAGTTTGCGCAAGCAAACAACCTCTCAACTCTCACCCCTCAACTTCCTCTCACCAAATTTTTCAAAATCAATACTAATTCATCGCTCACTCTGTATCGTTTGGCATAAAGTTTATTCAGTTCTGTTGTGCGGTTTCCGGCATCGGTATTTCTTGCTTTATCAATGGTGAATACAGCAGGTAAAATTTCAGGTAGTGTTGCAAAATCATTTGCCGTGCCGCAATATCCAATCCATGTTTTTTTGCCTCTGATTACTTCAACACAATTGGAGAAAAACCTGCCTGCATTTTTCACGGCAAGAATTGAAACGGGAAACAGTAACAATCCTGAAACTGCAACCGCCAAATCCATCAATCTTTTTTTGCGCAACGTCAGCGGATTGCTGAGTGCGTAAGCGGTTTCATCGGCATAAATATCGCCTGCGGTATTTTTAGAATTGCTGCCGATAATGACATCGCTGTGCGGGTTAATTATTTTGTATTCAGTTTGTTTGCCAAGCTGCTTGATTGCAGAAATTATTGACTTGTAATCGAAAGATGCTGCGCAGAAAATCACCTCATTCACATCAAACATTTTTTGCAGCGATGGCAGTTCAGAAATGCTTTCTGTTTCAATAATCACGGCATCAATACCGGCTTGATTTAAGATTTGAATAGTTCTTAGTCTTTCGGAAGTATTTCCTGCAACTGCAATGGTGCGTTGTGCTTCGGGTTCAATGCTGAATTGATTATGCTTGTATAAATTGTAGAAAGTGCGTGTAAGCAACATTACCAAGCCGCTACCCGCTGCACCCAATATGATAATGGCGCGTGAAAATCTCCATTCATTTGGTAACAAACCATAAGCTGCACTTATCAGCAACGTACCAATTACAATCCCTCTGAAAACGCGACTGATTCTGTAAGGTCGCTCGTAGCCACCGCTCAACAACACACTGAATATCCATACAACTATGTAAACAGGCACAACCAACAAAAGAAATTTTTCAGGGTAGTAATGCTCTGCGAACTTGATGTTGGATGCCCAATAATTTTGGATGAAAGCAATGCTCAAAAACATTAGTAAAGCATCAATCAACGGTAGCAGGGAGGAAGCTAAAATTCCTGTGATTAAAGTTAAGATGGCGCGAAATACAACTGCTGCATTTATCAATAAAGAAAAGAGTCCCGCGCTGCTGCCCGTAAAATGTTTTCGTGCAAAAATTATCATTGCCTGATAAAACACCTTTACATAATTCAGGCTGCCTTTTTTCGTGCTTTCGCCTTTGTAATGAATGATTGTGGTTTCACTAAAATAATAGTTTTTGTAGCCTGCTTTTTCAATGCGGTAAGAAAGGTCAATATCTTCTCCATACATAAAGAAAGTTTCGTCCAACAGACCTGCCTTGTCTAATGCCTCTTTGCGCATCAGCATAAATGCGCCTGAAAGAATTTCCGCTTCGTTGTTTTTATTTTCATCTAAAAAACCAAGATGATATTTGCCGAATATTTTTGATTTCGGAAACAAAAAACTCAAGCCGAACATTTTGTAAAACGCAACTGCGGGCGTTGGTAAACCTCTTTTACTTTCGGGCAAAAAATTCCCCCTGCCGTCAATCATCTGCACGCCCAAGCCGCCTGCTTGTTCATTATTATTCATGAACTCAATGCACTTTTCAAAAGTGTCTTCCGCAACAATCGTATCGGGGTTCAGCAGCAAAATATATTTGCCTTTCGCTTCTTTTATTGCCTGATTGTTGGCGCGCGAAAAGCCTGTATTTTCTTTGTTTGCAATCAGCTTTGCCCATGCAAATTTTTCGGCAACCATTTTTACCGAATCATCAGATGAATTATTGTCCACCACAAAAACTTCGGCATCAATATTTTTTATTGCAGCAGCCACACTTTGCAGGCATTGCCCCAAAAAGTGTTTTACATTATAGTTTACAATAATTACGGAAAGCGTCATCGCGGCAAAGATAACAGGTTGATTAGCGTTTCATGTTTGGCGGAAAAACGCCCGACTTTGTTTTGTTGCCTTTCGGAATGCCCGCAGGCGCAGGATTGTCGCTGTATGCAGGGCAATCCATTTTGCCGCTTTTGCACGATGGAATTGAAAAAATTATCAATGTTGCAAAAACCAATAGCGTGATGTTTTTTACTGAAAATAACTGCATTATTTCTGTTTGTTCCGCGCTAATGTAGTGAAGTGGTGGAATATATCGCGAAGCCGAAAACCGCATTTTTGTGTTGAAAACGTTGTGCAGTAAGGTTTTCAACAATATAAATATCCACAACATTCATTTTTCGGCATATCGGAAAATTGATTGTAATATGTTGAAAATCATTTGTTTGTATCTTTGTTTTTTAGTTGAAATAAATTCGGCTTTCAGTTATCAACAAAAATTATTGCGGTACGATTTGCAAGCCTTGCCGCGCCTTGCTTCATTCGCTTTCACAAATTTTTTTTTCACAAACAAAAATCAATTAAACTCATGAACAAAGGAGATT
>CAZSEG010000073.1:0-6192 GCA_964605875.1 uncultured Chitinophagaceae bacterium | reverse complement strand
CTGCGAACGCAGGGATTACCAAAGCACAAGCAGGCGATGCTTTAGATGCTGTATTATCCGGTGTAGAAGGCACTTTGAAAAAAGGCGACCGTGTTACATTGGTAGGTTTTGGAACTTTTTCTGTTAGCAAACGCGCTGCCCGCAAAGGTCGCAACCCGCGCACAGGAAAAGAAATCAAAATCAAAGCTAAAACAGTTGTGCGCTTCAAAGCAGGCAAACAACTAAGCGATAAAGTGAACAAATAATTTTTCGCTTTTGGCTCTCAAAACGTTCCTGTCGCAACGGCAGGAACGTTTTGTTTTTTGCGGGGTGGTTGAAAAACATATCTTCGCGCACAATTCAAAAAAAAATAATTTTATGGGAAGGGGAGATAAACGTACTCGAAAAGGAAAAACATTCAAAGGTTCTTATGGAAATTCAAGACCTCAAAAAGTAAAAAAAGCAGCAGCAGTTGTTTCGGAAGTGCCTGCTAAAAAAGTTGCAAAAGCTAAGGCTGAAAAGCCCGAAGTTGCAAAAGAAAAGAAAGTAACGGCTAAACGCGCTCCTGCAAAAAAAGCGGCAGCAAAGAAAACTGACGCTGCGGAATAATTCAGTTTTACAAAATTGATTGAATCGTAAATCCACCTTCAATGAGGGTGGATTTTTATTTAGGGAAACGCCTGTACAGATTTACACCTTAGAAAATTTATTGTCTGACAAGGATTTTAAAAAAATTACTACATAAGATAATCTTTTGCAATATTTGCAATATATTTAGTTCATAAACTAAACTTTGCTATAATGGGCGAAAAATTTATCATACGTCAGAAATACATAGACAAGCTGAAGCCTTATATCGGGAAACAACTTATCAAAGTTTTGGTTGGACAACGCAGAGTTGGGAAAAGCTACATTCTATTGCAGTTGATAGAAGTAATCAAAAAACAGGATAAAAATGCTAATATTCTCTATATCAATAAAGAAGATTTGAATTTTGAGTACATCAAAACCGCTTCTGATTTGAATGATTATGTATTGGAAAACACCAAACCCGAAGTCAAAAATTATGTTTTTATTGACGAAATTCAGGAAATTTCGGAGTTTGAAAAAGCATTGAGAAGCCTTTTGCTCAATCCTGTTTACGATTTGTACTGTACGGGAAGCAATGCCAATATTTTGTCGGGCGAACTTTCTACTTTTTTAAGCGGACGATACATCGAAATTCCTGTTTACAGCTTGTCTTACAACGAGTTTTGCACATTTCAGCAATTAGATAATACCGAAGAAACACTACAAAAATACCTGAAATTCGGTGGCTTGCCGTATCTGAAACATTTGACATTAGACGATAAAATTGTTTTCGATTACATCAAAGGTGTTTACAACACCATTATTTACAAAGACTTAATACAGCGTTACGAAATCAGAAACACCGCTTTTTTAGAAAGTTTTGTGCGGTTTTTGGCAGGCAATACGGGACAGCTTTTTTCGGCAAAAAAAATCAGCGATTACCTCAAATCGCAACAAACCAATATCAGTGTTTCGCAAATTATCAATTACACCCAATATCTCACAAGTACGTATTTGGTTCACAAGGTAAAACGCATAGAAATTGCAGGAAAAAAGATTTTTGAAATAGGCGAAAAATTTTACTTTGAAGATTTAGGTTTGCGACATTCTATTCACGGTTTTCGCCAAACCGATTATGGTAAAATTCTGGAAAATACCGTTTACAATCACTTGCTAATAAACGGATATGATGTAAAAGTGGGGCAAATCGGAAATCTGGAAATTGATTTTGTTTGCGAGCGTGAAGGTGAAAAATTGTATGTGCAGGTTTGCTATCTTTTGCAGGAAGAACAAACGACAGAACGGGAGTTTGGCAACCTTCTGAAAATCAAAGATAATTACCCGAAAATTGTTGTTTCAGCCGATAATTTTTCGGGAAATACGCACGAAGGCATTCAGCATATTTCTATTCGAAAATTTCTGTCGGAATGGGAATGATGCAAAAAAGGTTGGACATGAAACACGCCCAACCTTTTTAATGTTTACCGTAATTATTTTTTAGTGATGATGATTGCCGCCTTCGTGAACATGACCATGTTCAATTTCAACAGGATGAGCCGCACGCACATCTAAAATCACTCCGCTAAAGTGAAGTTCTTTGCCTGCAAGCGGATGGTTTAAATCAATAATTACGGATGTGTCGTCCACACCAACAACTCTTCCCTGAAACGGGTTTCCGTCTTGGTCTTGCAAAGGAATTACATTGCCGATTTCGAGAACATCTTCTTGCAAAACGCCTTCGTGCATAAACATTTCTTTACCAAGTTTCACTACGCCTGTTTCCTCAAAAACTCCGTATCCGTCTTCAGGAGAAAGCACAAAATGGAATTGGTTGCCCGCTACTTTTCCTTGCAGGTGTTCTTCAAATTTCGGTAAAACATTTTGATGTCCGAAAAGGAATGAAAATGGCGCGTCTTCTGTCGCTTCATCTACAATGCCGCCCGTAGGCTCATTGCGCAATTGGTAAGTGATTTTCAAAACGGTGTCTTGTGCTGCTTGCATTTTTTTTAAATTTTAATTGAAAAAATAATTCGCTAAAACAGAGCAAGAAACCGATGGAATTTAGCTGCGCTTTGCGGGTTCAAACGTAAATAAATTTAGGTAAGCAGAAAACAGAACTTACCCGACAGCCGCCTCCAACTTTTCTATCAACAATAAAGTCGCGGGACAGCGATGTAAATTTTCGGTATAAACTTTTGTTTGGTCTAAAAAATCTTTGCGTATAAAGTGCGGAAAATAACGGCAATCGTGTGGGCGGATTTCATACACACTGCACATATTTGTTTTCATATTTAAGTGCTGACAAGGCTGAATTTTATTCACTAAATCGCCATTGTCTTCGTCCACCTGAATGTATTTATCGTAATAATCTTCGTAAGTCATATTTACAAAGGCTGCTACTTTTTTCAGTTCCGATTTTTTCCAGGTTGGTGTCATGGTTTTGCAGCAATTGGCGCAACCCAAGCAACCGATTTCTTTCCATACTTCGGCATCGGCAATTTTCACTTGTTGCAAAAGATTTGCAGGCGTTTTCTTGTGTAGTTTTTTCAGAAAGGCAGCTAACTTTTTCTTTTTCTGATGTGCCCTGTTTTTGTAGTAGCTTACGTTAATGCGCTGCATAAATGATTTTGAAAAGAAGGCGACAAATAAATAGCAATTTTGCAGATAAAGTTTTAAAAAATATCGGGCGAAGTTTCATTTCTAAAGTGACCGTTCATCTGAACTTTCTGGCGCACTTTATTCGCTTCGTCAATGGTTGGAATAATTTTCACCAAATGTTGAATCAAAATCAATTGCCTTTGTTTTTCCGATGGCACACTCAGCAACCTGCATTGTTTTTCCAACGGCATGGCAACGTAAGGTGTCAAATCGAACGAAAGCGGATTTTTAAATTTTTCAAGCGGATTGAAACTTGTGCCAATGTATTTGTGCAATTTGATGATTAGCTCAAGAAGAGTTGGATTCAGTTCATCCGTATCCAATGGTTTGTAGGGCACGTCTGTTACAATTGCAGCGGTATAAAGTTTGTCGGGTACTTCGCGCACAATTTCCAGAATCTTCACAATGCCGATGCCTTCGGTTTTGATGTCCATTTCGCCATTATCGTATCGCTTTACAATTTCTGCCAAGCGCAACTCTGTTCCATATTCATAAAGCGTATCGTCCAACACAGCGGGAATGGCGAAGTTTTTACCTGCTTCAAAACAATCATTTATCAACTGCTTATAGCGCGGTTCAAAAATGTGCAGATTGAGATATTGACCGGGAAAAACTCCGAGCTTTAAAGGAAAAATAGGAATGAACTTTGCCATGCGGATGCAAAAGAAAAACTTTAGCAGATTATTTTCATATTTCCTCTTTATTGTGCAGTTCACAACTATGTTGGCAAAAAAAGTTAATTAAAATATTTGATAATCTGATTTTGACTGTACATTTGATTACAAACAAAGTTCGAGCATGGAAGTTTCTACACACACCTATCACCTGCTTTTAGTTGACGACAACCCCGCTGAACTACGACTGATGCAAGAGGCAATTAAAGATGCCGACCTTGAAAGCATGGTTAAAATTTCATGTGCTTACGATGGCGAGGAGGCGTGTGATTTTTTGAATACTGCGCGCATTATCGGTGATAGGATTGATATGATTTTGCTTGACCTCAACATGCCGCGCCTTAGCGGTAAAGATGTTTTGAGTTTTGCTAAAAGCAATCCCGAACTTGCAAACATTCCTGTTTACGTTATTACCAATTCCGATTACAGGCGCGACATGATGGATTGCTATAATCTTAGAGCAGACGGCTATCTTCAAAAGCCATCTGAGTTCAAAAAGTTGGTTGATTTTTTCTGTTCCGTTCGTCAATCAATATTGGTTCGCAACAAACTTTCTATCTTTTGGATTGAAAAAACCTACGAAGAGCTTTCTGCTGTTGCATAAACAGTTTTTATCCACACTTATTGCGAATTTTCCTGATTAGCGAATTTTCGCTTGCTTCTTTGGAAATAAGTTGCCACTTTTGCGCCCGTTTTGGAAAATTGACCAAAGACCAAAGCCAAAGGACGAAAGTATATGCCGTTTAAATTTGAGAAATTGGAAATTTGGAAATTGTCTATGAGGTATGGCGAGGATATTTTTCAAATGACAAAA
Organism: uncultured Chitinophagaceae bacterium; assembly: GCA_964605875.1. Classification (GTDB taxonomy): domain Bacteria; phylum Bacteroidota; class Bacteroidia; order Chitinophagales; family LD1; genus UBA7692. Next base: position 1,497 of record CAZSEG010000073.1, on the reverse strand, counting down.
AGTTTTCCGAAAGAAGAAGTGTATAATCTTACATCTCAGATAAATAGGGCAGTTGATAGCGTTGCCTTAAATATTGCCGAAGGCTCGATTGGTCAAAGCGATGCTGAACAAAAAAGATTTTTGAGCTACAGCATTCGCTCCGTTGGCGAAGTGGTTATCTGCTTGTACAAAGCAAAAGCAAGAAAATATATTAAGAATGAAATTTTTAAAGAGCAATATTCTAAAGCCGAAACCCTCATTGCAAAAATTCAATCTTTTAAATCAAAACTAAATTAAAAACACAATCCAATCCTTCGTCCTTTGGCGTTGGTCTTTGGTCTAAAAAATAAGCAATGGCAGAAACACTCGTTCAAGGTATAGAAATCAAAGCTGCTGTAACAGCAGAATACGCTGAAATATTGACTCCCGAAGCATTGGAGTTTGTTGTAAAGCTTCAAAGAAAATTCAATAAAACCAGATTGGAATTATTGGCTGCCCGCCAAGTGCGCCAAAAAGAAATTGACGGTGGCAAGCTGCCCGATTTTCTGCCCGAAACCAAGCACATCCGCGAAGGCGACTGGACTGCCGCCCCGATTCCTGCTGACCTGCAAGACAGGCGTGTAGAAATCACGGGACCTGTTGACCGCAAAATGATTATCAACGCGCTGAACAGTGGCGCGAAAATGTTCATGGCGGATTTTGAAGATTCAAACTCGCCATTTTGGAGCAATAATATAGAAGGGCAAATCAACCTGCGCGATGCCAACCGCAGAACAATTTCTTTCAAAAACGAAGCAGGCAAAGAATATAAATTGAATGAACAAATTGCAACTTTGTTGGTTCGTCCGCGCGGATGGCATTTGAATGAAAAGCACGTGTTGGTAGATGGCGAAATCATGAGTGGTTCGCTGTTCGACTTCGGTTTGTATTTCTTCCACAATGTGAAGCAACTGCTTGAAAACGGCTCTGCGCCTTACTTCTATCTTCCGAAAATGGAATCGCATTTAGAAGCGCGTTTGTGGAATGATGTTTTTGTGTTCGCGCAAAATGAATTGAATATTCCGCAAGGCACAATTAAAGCAACGGTTTTGATTGAAACCATTCTCGCTACTTTCGAACTGCACGAAATTATTTACGAGTTGCGCGAACATAGCGCAGGCTTAAACTGCGGTCGCTGGGATTATATTTTCAGCTACATCAAAAGGCTGCGCAATGTGGAAGGATTCGTGTTGCCCGACAGAGGTCAGGTAACGATGGCTGTGCCTTTCATGGCAGCTTACAGCAAGTTAGTTATTCAAACTTGTCATAAAAGAAAAGTACACGCGATGGGCGGCATGAGCGCGTTCATTCCAATTAAAAATGATGAAGCGGCAAACAATGCAGCGATTGAAAAAGTGCGCGTGGACAAATTGCGCGAAGTAACCAACGGACACGATGGTACTTGGGTAGCGCACCCGGGCTTGGTGAAAGTGGCGATGGATATTTTCAACGAACACATGCCAACGCCAAACAATTACC
>CAZSEG010000072.1:2432-15744 GCA_964605875.1 uncultured Chitinophagaceae bacterium | reverse complement strand
CAGTTCATCGCGCGAACTTTCCAACTGCTTTAGTGTTTCGCGCAGCATCACCGTCCGGTCTTCAACCTTTTGCTCCAATTGCTCGTTCAGCTTTTTTAATTCGTTTGAAATACGTTCGCGCTCCTGCTGCTGCAACTGCAATTCGGCTTCGCTTTTCTTGCGCACCGTAATGTCTATCACAAACACTATCACATAAGTTTCATCATCTTTTTTAAAATGACTTAAACTCAACTCAACCGGAAATTCTTCTCCGTTCTTTTTTACGGCAAATAAGTCTCTGCCTGCACCCATCGGGCGGCTTTGCGGATTGTTGTGATACTCTTCCCGCTGCTTTGGATGCGAAACGTGAAATCTGCTTGGAACCAACACATCCACAGATTTATCTAAAATATCTTCGGCATTGTAACCGAAAGTTTTCAGCGCAAAATTATTGGCAAGCAGAATTTTACTGTCCCTGTCCACCACCAGCATACCGATGGTAGCAAAATCAAATAGTGAGCGAAATGCAATTTCGCCAAGTGTTGAACTAATCATTATGGTCGCCAAATGAAATAACTTAAAAGCAAAGTAGAAATGATTTTTATCAGAGTGGGCTTTGGAAATAGTTATAGTATTCCGTTAAGTTGTTTCATTTAGGATTCGCGTATTTAACCACATAGATACATAGTTGATTATCTTTGCGCCTCAGCGTGAAACCTAAGTTTGCGTCAGCAAACACTCTGTGTACTCCTCTACTCTGCGTGCAATCAAAAAGACTAAAGCCTGTCTGCCGCAGGCAAGGTTTACATAGCCAAAACAAGTTTTGGACATAGCTGATTATTGAAGGAAAGAACTATGTTACTATGTGGTTTAATGTATTGTTTTAAAATTTAAAACAACCTCAGTAATAAGTTGCGAATCAAAAAAATCACTTACGTTTGTTTTCGCAGATAAGCAGTAATGAAACGAGCATATTTGTACCTAATATAGAAACTTATGAAAATCAGATGCGAGTTCCATGTGTCCTTTAAAAAACAAATTATCTACACATGAATAATTATTATTTCACTGAAGAGCATGAACTCTTCCGCGCAGGTTTAAAAGAGTTTTTACAAAAAGAAGTTGTTCCGCATCTTGACGAGTGGGAAGAGCAGCAACGCATACCTAAAGAGATTTGGAAAAAGTTTGGCGACATGGGTTACATGGGCTTAAACTATTCCGAAGCTTATGGCGGGCAGAATGTTGACTTCTGGTACTCCGTAATTTTTTGCGAAGAAACATCGAAATTGTTCAGTGGCGGTTTTGCCGTAACGCCATCCGTTATACAATACATGAGTACCCCGTATATTTACAAACACGGCTCTGAATTTCTAAAGCAAAAATATTTAACCCCAACCATCAAAGGAGAACTTGTAAGTTCAATCGGCATCACCGAACCGGGCGCGGGCAGCGATGTGGCAAACATTAAAACAAAAGCCATTCGCGAAGGCGATTTTTACATTGTAAACGGTTCAAAAACTTTTATCACCAATGCGGTTTATGGCGACTATATTGTAACTGTTGTAAAAACCGACCCGTCAAAAGGTTTTGAAGGTGTTTCGTTGCTGGTGATTGACAGAAATGCACCCGGAGTTTCCGCAAAAAAATTAAAGAAATTAGGCTGGCATGCTTCGGACACTGCCGAGTTGTTTTTTGACAATGTAAAAGTGCCTGCCGAAAATTTAATTGGTGAAGAAGGTCAGGGTTTTATTTATCTGATGGGCGGATTGCAATTGGAGCGGTTGGTTGCTGCCGTCAGCGCGGTTGCGGGTTGCGAAGCTGCCATTGAATATACTCTGCAATACATGAGCGAACGTCAGGCATTTGGTCGTTCCATCAATAAATTTCAGGTGCTTCGGCATCGCATGGCGCAGTTGGTTGCCGAAGTGGAAACCGTAAAATATTACAGCTATCACTGCTGCCGCCTGCACAACGATGGCGAGTATGCCGTAAAAGAAAGTTCTATCGCAAAGCTGACGGCAACAGAGTTGAGCGATAAAGTTGCTTACCAGTGCCTGCAAAATTTTGGCGGATATGGCTACATGGAAGAATACAAAATGGCGCGTATGTTCCGCGACAGCAGAATACTTACCATTGGTGGCGGTTCAACCGAAATTATGCGCGAAATTATTGCCAAAATGGTGATAGACGACAAGCAGTATAAAAATTCGGGACTTACAATTAACTATGCAAAATCAAATGAGCAGGCGGTTCCTGCTCCTCACAGCAATGTAACCAATCAATTATCAAACAATAAAAACAGCAAAACAATGGCATTTGAAACAATTCTTGCAACACTAAAAGCCGGAGCAGCCGCTGCCCCCGTATTGGGCAAAACACTGAAATTCGATTTCGGTGAACACAAAATTTTCATTGATGGCTTAGGCGCATCCAACGCGGTGTCTTCCGAAGATAAAGATGCAGACTGCACCATTCATGTAGCTTTAGAAGATTTGCAGGCAATAATTGCCGGAACTTTGAACCCGATGAGTGCTTTCATGGGCGGTAAAATCAAAGTAAAGGGCGATATGGGCATTGCCATGAAACTACAATCTTTGCTCAAAGGTTAAGCATCATTGCGGATTAAACAAAAAAGCTGCTTATCGTTTGATAAGCAGCTTTTTTTGATATGGTTTGCTTGTGTTCTTCGTGGCTTTGTGGGATAAAAAACACAAGTATCATCTTAGAAAGTCCGCTCAAATTCCTCTTTGATTTCAACTTTTCCACATTGTGTATTTTAATGAACAATAAAATGATATTTTGCATCGCATTTTATTACTGAAATAATTCAGAACAAACATTTTTAGAGCATGGCAAATATTCTCATTGCAGATGACGAGAAGGCGATTCGCAAAACACTACGCGAAATTTTAGAATTTGAAGGCTACAATGTGTCTGAAGCCGAAGATGGCGCGAAGGCATTAAGCATGATACATGAAAATGACTATGACTTGGTGCTGTGCGATATTAAAATGCCGAAAGTTGATGGCATGGAAGTATTGACCCGCGCTGCGCTTGATTCACCGGACACGCCTTTTATCATGCTTTCGGGACACGGCACAGTGGAAAATGCCGTAGAAGCAACCAAAAAAGGTGCTTTCGATTTCATTTCAAAACCGCCTGATTTAAACCGTTTGCTGATAACCATTCGCAACGGTTTGGATAAAGCGAACCTGATGATAGAAACGAAAGTTTTGAAGCGTAAGGTCAGCAAAACAAGAGAGATTATCGGTGAATCTCCGGCTGTCAAAAAAATTAAAGACACCATTGACCGCGTTGCGCCCAGCGAAGCCCGCGTGTTGATTACGGGCGACAACGGCACAGGCAAAGAATTGGTGGCGCGTTGGATTCACGAAAAAAGCAACCGCAGCAATGCGACTTTGGTAGAAGTGAACTGCGCTGCCATGCCCGGTGAATTGATAGAAAGCGAATTGTTCGGACACGAAAAAGGCGCGTTTACTTCCGCAATAAAAACGCGCATCGGCAAGTTTGAGCAAGCGAGTGGCGGCACACTTTTTCTGGATGAAATCGGGGACATGAGTTTGGCTGCGCAGGCAAAAGTTTTGCGTGCTTTGCAGGAAGGAAAAATCACCCGCGTGGGTGCTGAAAAAGATATTTCGGTGGATGTGCGCGTGCTTGCCGCTACCAATAAAGACTTGTTGAAAGAGGTGGAAGAAGGCAGATTCCGTTTGGATTTATACCACAGACTTGGCGTAATTATCATTCACGTTCCATCGCTGAATGAGCGTAGAGAAGATGTGCCGTTGCTGGCGGAACGCTTTGCAAAAGAAATTTGCGAAGACTACGGTATTCCAAGAAAACTGCTCACGCCAAAAGCGTTGGAAGAACTGAAACTGATGAACTGGACGGGCAACATCCGCGAGCTGCACAACGTGATGGAACGCTTGGTAATTCTGAGCGGATACAAAATTACCGAAGACGAAGTACGCACTTACGTTACCAACACGCAGGCAAAAGACACGCCAACAGATTTGTTTGAAAACTTCGATAAATTTCAGGACTTCAAAGAGCATATCGAAAAACTTTTCATTGAACATAAATTGAAAAAGTTTGCATGGAATGTTTCCAGAACTGCCGAAGTTTTGGATATTCAAAGAAGCCACCTTTACAACAAAATCGAGAAGTATGATTTGAAGCGGGCAAATTAGTTTTAGTGTTGAAATGAATAATATTCTTTCATCTTTTTCCATGCTGCTTTTTTCATTTTTTGCTCATGCAGGTGATGCGGTGGTGAAGATGAAATACATAGATGCCAACATCAAAAACGCTGCCGTTGAATTGACATGGTTTGTGAATGATGTCAGTTGCAAAATGGAAATGAAATATGATTTTGACGGCAAAAGCACATCAACCGTTTTTATTCCCGATGTGCCAGCCAATAACATTTTAATGTATGATATAAAGGCGGACGGCAAAAACAAAATTCTGTTCACTTTGCCGGTATCAACCCTTAAAGGCGACACGCGCTTTTTGTTCCACAAAAGCAAAACGGAAGTTACTAAAGAGGAGAAAAACATTGCAGGCATTCCGTGCCAAAAAGTAATTTTTACTACCGAACGTTTTGTGTGTGAATTTTGGGTGGCAACTTCTCTGCCCGATGTTTCGCGTTGGGCAAATTTCTTTCAGTCTTATCCTGAATTAGCAGCTATTGCAGATGCAGAACTGAAAGGTTTTCCGCTCGCTTCTGTTATTAAAGATTTATCAGGCAAACTGATTGCTTCTTTTGAAACGATTTCTGTAAACCAGTCTGCAATTTCAAAAGAAGAATTTGAAGTTCCCCAAGGCTATACAAAAGCAGAAGATATTGGGAGGAAGTAATTTCTTATCTTAAATCTAATCCACCAGCAGCTTCCCATTCACAGCTTCATGTCCGTTATCTGCAACTACAATATAAGTACCCGGAATTAGCTGCACATTGGCATTAAAAGTCTTTTGCGAAATGTCAGTAATATCCATGCTGTAGTGCATTTTTCCATCTAAGCTGAAAATACGGATTGTGCCTTTTCCGAAATTTTCGCGACATGAATTAAACGTAATTCCGATGTTGCTTTTGTTGCGTGAAACTTTCAATGCACAACCTGTTTTATGATGGTGGTCGTGTTCCTCAATTCCTGTTTCCAATACTTCTATATCGTAGCGACTTGCGCTCATTGGTTTTGCTAAAGTTGCGATTGTGCCAACGGCAGCTTTCACCACATTAGTCATAAAAGTAAAATTCAATCTTTCGATACTGTCGCCTTTTGTGTGATATTCTACATTTCTGAAATTCGCGCCATCCGTAATCATCAATGCAGGAATACTTGCATCCCAAAAACGTGCATGGTCGCTTCTTCTCAAATCAGGCGCAATAGTTCCCGTTCCGGGAACAGGCAACGAAATAACTTTTAAATCCGGCACATACTTTGTTGCCGCAGAATCAAAAACATTGGCAAGCGTACCGGAGCTTTCATCGCTGCAATTCACAATAAAATTCCCGCGGCTGCTGTCGGCTTTTACCACAGCAGATTGTGATGCAAATAACAGTTCAAAACCTGTGGGAAATGATTGTGAATTTGCCTTATCGCTGTAGTAGCCAATCATCTCAAAATTCACAACACCTTTTGTGCTTTCATAAGAAGGAATACCGCTTTGCACATATCGCTGGCTGCCTACTAATCCCAACTCTTCCAAATCAAAACCGATGTAGCGAATGGTATTTTCAAAATGATAGTTGGATAAAATCCTTGCGGCTTCCATCACTCCAGCCACACCGGAGCCATTATCGTCTGCTCCGGGTGTTTGCGCCACGCCATCAAAATGCGCATCAATAATGTACGTATTTGAATCACTTACATAGCCCGATTGTCGCGCATGAATATTGTGCGCTGTATAGCTTGAATGAGCAAAATCCTGACGATAAACAGGCAGGTTTTGCTGAATCAAAAATGACTCAAGATAATTTTTCGTCAGGCTCACATTTGCCGCATCATTACTCCAAAAGCGCGGGAAAGGAATGCCGAGAAGATGCGCATGAAGATTGTTGCTGTCCACTTGGTTTACCATCTGTTGAATGTCCACAGCCTTTCTGTCGGTAGCAATGATGCGCACAATCGGAGGGATGCCCGTTTGCGCACTATCCAATTCCGAAACGGGAAAAGAAATTTGTTTGCCGTTGCCGGGCGAAACAGGAAAACCAACGCCCGAAGCAGTATTTACTCTGCTGAAACTTCTGCCGCCATCAAATGATAACCGAACGATTACTTCGCAATCATCATTATCAGCATCAGCTAAATTGTAAGTAGCCGTAAAATTCTGTGCATCCTTACTAAAACCAACATTGGAAATTACAGGCGAGGTATTTTGTGCATTGGCAATACCAACCGAAATCATCAAGGCAAAAACTGTGTGTAGATTTAATTCCATAACCATTATTTATTTTAATGAATAACCGAAAGTAATTTTTTCTGAAAAAGGAATTGGATATTTTATGTTCCAATGCTTGGTATTTCAATACGGTAAAATATACAATAGGAATTTTATGTAGATTTGTTCACAACAATTCAGCGATGGGAGTAGAAGTAATAGACATAAAAACGGTTGAAGGACGGCAGGAAATTTTGCTCCCTTTGGATATGCGTATCAATGACAACAAGGTGTACATCAAGAAGGTGGGTGAAACATTGTATGTAATTCCTTATCACAATCCGTGGCAAAGTCTTATTGACGGCATCAATAGTTTTACGGATGATTTTATGAATGTCCGTACACAGCCAAATTCAGATACAAGGGAAACTTTTGACTGATGCTTTATTTATTAGATACCAATATTTGCATTTACACCATCAAACAAAAACCGCAACAAGTTTTTGAGCGTTTCAAAAAATTAGAAATTGGAAGCGCTGGAATTTCAACAATAACATTATCCGAACTTTATTTTGGGGCGGAAAAAAGTTCCAATCCAACCAAAAACAAACTTGCACTTGAACAGTTTCTAATCCCTTTGGAAATTCTTGACTATGACTTTAAAGTCGCAATGGAGTACGGACAGATAAGGGCAAATCTTGAGAAAAAAGGCACGCCCATAGGTTCGCTCGACTTGCTGATTGCGACACACGCAAAAAGTTTGAACTTAACGCTTGTAACAAATAACGAGCGCGAATTTTTGAGAGTTGAGGGTTTGAAAGTTGAAAATTGGGTGAATTCAAGCGAAGCATAAGCCGATATTTATTTCTCAAACATATCCAATATCAAAAATCTTCTCCAACTGTTTACTGTTTGCAGATTTTGGGATACTTCGCATTAAAGTGTTTCGCAGCCAAATAGCAAAATGGTTTTCAAGATGTGCTACTTTGCCGATTGTCCAACTTGTGTTTACAATACGATGAACTTTTTTAAGGCGTAGTTTTTCGTATTCTGCGAATATATTTTCTATTGGCTTATCGTGATTGTAAAGTTGTCCGAGAGTATATGCATCTTCAACCGCTTGACAAGCTCCTTGTCCTAAATTTGGGGTTGTAGCGTGGGCTGCATCGCCAATGAGGCATACGTTTTTATGTTGCCATTTTGTTGTCGGTTTCAAGTCTGTAATTCTGTTTAAAATGATGTCGTTTGGATGTGTTTCTGAAATTATCTTTGTAATGTCTGAATGAAACTCTTTGAATAAACCGGATAATTCCACATTGTCTTGTTTGACTAACTGCTCATTAGCCACAGCATACCAATAAACTTTTTTGCTACTGATTTTTACAAAACCAAAACGTTTGCCTTTTCCCCACGCTTCAACGGCTTCGTGTTGATATTGTTCGGGCAATGTGATTTCAGAAACTCCCCGCCAACATATTTGTTTTGTATCTCGGATTTCATTGTTCTTAAACAACTGATTTCTGACTGTTGATTTTATGCCGTCTGCACCGATAACAACAGGACTGCTTTTGACAGAATTATCCGAAAAGGTTAAAGTAATAGTATCGTTTTGTTCGATTTTTGAAAGTCGTTTGGATAGCTTGATGTTTTCAAAACCTATTTCTTCTGCAAGTATTTTTTGCAGTTCTCCCCGATGAATAGCGACATTATGCACTCCGTATTTTCTTTCAAACTTTGAAAGTTCCATTACAGAAATTGGGTTTAATTTTTCATCCGTAATTTTCATTGATGACACTCTGTTTCCCGCTTTTTCTATCCTGTATTCAATGCCTGATTTTTGAAAAATCTGCATAGCATTGTTTGCCATTACAATTCCTGCACCAACAGGTTTTATTTCTGATGCACTTTCGTAAACAGTTACCCGACAGCCTTTTTGTTTTAAGGTCAAAGCTGTTGTCAGTCCGCCAATTCCCGCTCCGATTATTGTTATATCTTCTGTCATAAATTATTTAATGAAATTACAGCCAATGTTTTGCAGAATGAAATGTGATTTATTCCGCCTATCTCGCAAAGGTATTCGCTTTTCACCCATAATTCATCTCTCATCTCTCATCACTTTTTTCACTTCATCCGTCCAAAATTTAATCCACTCAAACACACTGTAAATTCGTCCACATTATGTGGGTAAATTTTGCTTAAAACCATTATCCACAAACGAAAACCACGCCACATAAAGGATGTGAATTTTCTAAAACAGATGCACACATACTATGTTGAAAAATGCCCTTCCATTATCTTGCATGTAAATTTACATTCGTTCCACGTAACAGAAAAACGCAGTGTTTTTTGTTGCCAACATCAACAGCAAATTCAAACAACATTTTTAATTCCAATCTAAATATTTAACCGATGGCAAAAAAAACTACCAAAGGGCTCAAAGTTGACCGCTATTTTACAAAAGAAGGAGTAAATCCTTTCGACCTTTTTGATTATGAATTGCGCAGCAGTGTAATTCGCAACCCGAAAGGCGATGCCGTATTTGAAATGCACAATGTGGAAGTGCCGAAATCTTGGAGCCAGGTGGCGACCGATATTTTAGCGCAAAAATATTTCCGCAAAGCAGGTGTGCCGCTTGCCGATGGAACCACAGGTGGCGAAACTTCCATTAAGCAAACAGCACATCGTTTAGCGCATTGCTGGAGACACTGGGGCGAAAAGTATGGCTACTTCGCTTCCGAAAAAGATGCTACCGCTTTCTATGATGAAATCGTTTACTCTTTGGTAAGCCAGATGGCTGCGCCAAACAGTCCGCAGTGGTTCAACACAGGTTTGCATGCTTCTTACGGCATCACAGGCAAACCGCAAGGTCATTATTATGTAAATCCTGATAATGGTGTTTTAAGCGAATCAACTTCTGCTTACGAGCGTCCACAACCGCACGCATGTTTCATTTTATCAGTGGATGATGATTTGGTGAATGGTGGCGGCATCATGGATTTGTGGGTGCGCGAAGCGCGTATCTTTAAATATGGTTCGGGTGTGGGAACCAATTTCAGCAACATTCGCGGTGAAGGCGAAAAGCTGAGCGGTGGCGGAACTTCATCGGGCTTAATGAGCTTTTTGAAAATTGGCGACAGCGCAGCAGGCGCAATTAAATCAGGCGGCACAACAAGACGCGCTGCTAAAATGGTTTGCCTTGATTTAGACCATCCCGAAGTGGTGGACTTCATTGACTGGAAAATGAAGGAAGAAGACAAAGTTGCCGCGCTGATTGCTGCGGGTTACGACAGCCACTACGAAGGCGAAGCCTACAAAACTGTGAGCGGTCAGAACTCAAATAATTCAGTGCGCATTCCTAATAAGTTCTTCCACACATTAGAAAATGGAGAAGACTGGCACTTAACTTCCCGCAGCACAGGCAAAACAATGAAGACCATTCCTTCGGGTCAACTGTGGGATAAGATTGCTTATGCCGCATGGCGTTGTGCCGACCCTGGTGTGCAATACGATTCTACTATTAACGAGTGGCACACTTGCCCTGCCGATGGAGCAATCCGCGCCAGCAACCCTTGCAGCGAATACATGTTTTTGGATAACACGGCATGTAACTTGGCTTCTTTCAACCTGCGCAAATTCTTTAATGATGTAACGCTTGAGTTTGATGTAAAAGGTTTTGAACACCAAAGCCGCATCTGGACAATGGTGTTGGAAATTTCCGTATTGATGGCGCAGTTCCCTTCAAAAGAAGTGGCGCAACTTTCTTACGATTACCGCACGCTTGGTCTTGGCTTTGCCAATCTTGGTTCGGTATTGATGGTAAGCGGCATTCCTTACGACAGCGATCGCGCCCGTGCTATCGGTGGCGCTATCTCTGCAATCATGACGGGTATTGCCTACAAAACTTCGGCTGAAATGGCTTCTACGCTTGGCGCATTTCCTGCTTACGAGCGCAATAAAGAAAACATGCTGCGTGTGATGCGCAACCACCGTTACGCAGCTTACAACGCTTCGCCCGAAACTTACGAAGGCATCGAAATAAAACCTTTGGGTATTGACCCGCAATATTGCCCTGACTATTTATTGCAATCTGCAACCAATGCCTGGGACGATGCTTTGAAATTAGGCGAACAATACGGCTACCGCAATGCGCAGGCAACCGTTATCGCACCAACAGGAACCATCGGATTATTGATGGATTGCGACACCACAGGTGTTGAGCCTGATTTCGCTTTGGTGAAATTCAAAAAACTTTCGGGTGGCGGTTATTTCAAAATTGTGAACGAATGTGTGCCTGCTGCTTTGCGCAACCTTGCTTACAGCGAAGAGCAAATTGAAACCATCGTAAACTATGCAAAAGGTCATGGTACTTTGTACGGCTGCCCTTCTGTAAATCCCGACAGCCTGATTGCTAAAGGATTGACCGAAGCTGATATTGCTAAAGTAGAAGCGCACTTGCCTGCTGCTTTCGACATCACTTTTGCGTTCAACGTTTGGACATTGGGTGAAGATGTAATGAAGCGTTTGGGGATTTCAAAAGAGCAATACAGCGACAACAACTTCAATTTACTTAGAGCTATTGGTTTCAGCAAAGAGGAAGTGGAAACAGCCAACGAATACGTTTGTGGAACCATGACGGTGGAAGGCGCGCCTTTCCTGAAAGACGAGCACTTGCCGATTTTCGATTGCGCTAATAAATGCGGTGCAAAAGGCGTGCGTTTCATTCATGCGCACGGACACATCCGCATGATGGCGGCTGTGCAACCTTTCATCAGTGGCGCTATTTCAAAAACCATCAACCTGCCAAACGAAGCAAGTGTTGAGGATATTAAAGAATGTTACGAGTTAAGCTGGAAATTAGGCTTGAAAGCCAATGCTTTATATCGTGATGGCTGCAAACTTTCTCAACCGCTTTCAAACAAGAAAGATGAAGAGAAAGAAGATACCAAAACAGTAGCAGCCACTTCCACTGCCGCTCCTGAAATGGAGTTGAGCAAACTTACTCCCGAGCAGGTATTGGAAGCCGCCCGCATCTTTATGCAGGAAAGCAGCGACACACAATTCAAAACCGCACTGGCAAGAATTGTTGAGCGCAAACGCCTGCCGCACAAGCGCAACGGCTTTACACAAAAAGCAAAGATTGGCGGACAAACCGTGTTTGTGCGTACAGGGGAATACGAAGACGGAACATTAGGCGAAATCTTTATTGATATGCACAAAGAGGGTGCATCATTCCGTTCGCTGATGAACTGCTTTGCCATTTCGGTTTCTATTGGCTTGCAATACGGTGTGCCGTTGGATGAGTTCGTAAACAAATTCACCTTCACCCGCTTTGAGCCGAGCGGCATGGTGGATCATCCGAACATCAAAAACGCATCTTCTATTGTAGATTACATTTTCCGTTTGTTAGGCTTTGAATACCTGACGCGCACCGATTTGGTACACGTTACTCCCGAGCAATTAGCCATGCGCGAGCGCAGCACCTTGGATTTAACTACCGACATTGCGGATGATGAAACAGTAGCCGAACGTCAGCACAGCATTTCTGAATTTAAAGTAACCAAGCCGACAACAGCGACTGTATCAGTGCCTGTAACTAAAAAAGCAGATGTGCCGCGCGCCATGGTTACAGTAATCAAATCGGGCAGCATGGAAGCCTTCAATCAGGCAGCTAAAGGACAAATGGGCGATGCGCCCGCTTGCAGCACCTGCGGCAACATCACCATCCGCAGCGGAACCTGCTACAAATGCCTGAACTGCGGGAATAGCATGGGTTGCAGTTGATTTGAAGATTTGAAAATGAAAATAGCTCCGAGCAATCGGGGCTATTTTTTTGATAATTGTGTAGCTTTCAATTTTGTTTAAAGATAGTAGTGTAACGTGAGCTATGGATTAGGTTGAAGTTATACCTTCATTCCGCGTTGAGTCCGTACGCCACAGACGAGCTATTGTTCAACCGCACAAACAAAAATAGTGCGGGTCATTCTCCTTTTTTATTACAATTATCTGGCTGCTTCTTTGCTAAGTTGCTGCTTTATTTCTTTCAGTTTTTGTTTGGTATGCAATGCGAAATCGCCCTGCATCATCCAGTTGTAATAGCCAGGGTCGCGTTTCAACACTTCTTCGATGGTTGTTCCTTTATACTTTCCAAAGTTGAAAACGGGCACACCGTTTTGATACACAAATCTTCTGCCGCTGTCCACAATTCTTTCTTCGTTGCTCAACTGATGCAGCGCATGAATATCTCCCGGCAAATCATCATAGCGCGAAAGCTGCCCGATCAGCACTTCATAAGTGGCGCGGGTATCGGCTTCTGCATTATGTGCATTGTCTAATGATTTGTTGCAGTAAAATTTGTAAGCAGCTTCGAGTGTGCGCTTTTCGTAAGCAACGTAAATTTTATGAACGTCCACAAGACTTCTGTCATCAATCGAAAAAGATAAGCCTGCGCGGATAAACTCTTCCAGCAGCATCGGAATATCAAACTTATTGCTGTTGAAACCTGCTAAATCACACGGATTCAACACATCAAATACTTCAGTTGCTTTCTCTTTAAAGGTTGGCGAAGTGATAACATCTTCATCATAAATTCCATGCACCATACTTGCTTCGTGCGGTATGGGCATTTCGGGATTAAAGCGGTAAGTATGTGTTTTTTCCGAGCCATCGGGATATGCAACAATGATGCACAAATCAATAATACGATCTTTTACAAAGTCAACGCCCGTACTTTCAATATCAAAAAAAGCAAGCGGGCGTTTAAGGTTTAATTTAGGTGTGGAAAATAAATTTTGTTGCTGCACGGTGTTCAAATTTTTCGCAATAATCAGATAAATATCTGAGTTATGAGTTGTGAATTATGAATGATGAATTTATTTCGCTGGGTAACATTTCCAATATTCTTTATCGGGATATTTTCACTATTCAGCATACT
>CAZSEG010000072.1:0-2422 GCA_964605875.1 uncultured Chitinophagaceae bacterium | reverse complement strand
TTTCAGTATAGCTTCGTTGCCGCTTGCCTTCACTGCCGATGTAATAAAGATGGGCGGCAATGCTTCCCATTCTTCCAGCATTTTTTGTTTAAAGGCTTCAATGTTTCTGCTCACTTCTATGCTGCCTGCTTTATCTGCTTTGGTAAAAATAATGTTGAAAGGCACTGCTTTTTCACCCATCCAGTTGGCAAATTCCAAATCTATTTTTTGCGGTGGAACACGCGCATCTACCAACAGAAAAACATATTGCAGTTGCTTTCGTTTTTCAAAATAAGTTTTGGTCATTGCGCTCCACTTGCCGCGTTGTGTGCGCGAAATTTTTGCATAACCAAACCCCGGCAAATCCACCAGATGCCACTTTTGATTGATAAGAAAATAATTGATGGTTTGCGTTTTTCCGGGCGTTACGCTCACTTTTGCCAACGCCTTTCTGCCACACAAATAATTCACTAATGAACTCTTGCCGACATTCGATCTTCCAACAAAAGCATACTCGGGAATTTGCTCTTGCGGACATTTATCTAAGTTTACATAACTGCCGATATAATCGGATGATTTGATAAGCATTTTGCAAGTTTAATGCTTTACTGACAACTACATAGTTATTCTAAAGTTTCACTTCGTTGTGTTGAAAGGCGATTCCGTAGTGCTTCAACGCATCCAGCACGGGAACGTAAATCTCTTTGCTGAACGGGCGCAACACGCCCGTTTTTTTGATGCTTCCGTCTAAAATCAGTTTTGCGGCTATGGCGATGGGCAAGCCAACTGTTTCAGCCATTGCGGTGTGTTCGAGCGTGCCTGTGCGGTCGAGTTCGGCAGTTTGTTTAAAACGATTTCCGTTCAATTCATATTCCACTTCGTGCAGCATCACCACGCGGTCGGTGTCGGTGGGTTCAAACTTCCATTTTTCTTCCAAACGTTTTTGCAGCACTTGCGCAGGCGTTGCTTTTTGCAAGCCTATTTCATCCTTTTGATAAAGACCTAACCATAGAACTTTTTGAAACCTGTCGCTGTCCGTATCCGTTTCAAGAACGTAGTTGTTTT
The DNA here is from genome assembly GCA_964605875.1 of uncultured Chitinophagaceae bacterium. Classification (GTDB taxonomy): domain Bacteria; phylum Bacteroidota; class Bacteroidia; order Chitinophagales; family LD1; genus UBA7692. Next base: position 1,378 of record CAZSEG010000072.1, on the reverse strand, counting down.
TTGTTTTTTGATTTCTTAATGCGTTCAACAATCTGTTTGTAAAATCGCTGTATGTTTCACCGGCATTTAAGTTTATCTCATTTTTGTCATCGCAATAACCTAACTGAACAAGGAAATTCCACGCATCACAAAACCCTTTTGCGCGTAATGTTCCCCTGTAAAAAGTTTCCGCGCCATCCAAACCATAAGCGGATATATAGTTAAGCGAATCACGGTTAGGATAGGTTTCAAACGCTTCTCCCGATTGTAATTTTAGGGGTTGCGCATACCCAAACAGTTCTTCGTATTGCAGCGTTTGCTGCTTATTGTTTTCTAACCATTGTATGGGTTTTTCGCCCTGCCCCGCCAACACCACATTGCGCGGATTCCATGTAAATTTGTAATGCCAGATATTGTTGTCGCTCTCTTTTGAAACCACGCCACCGCAATGCGATTTGAAACTTTTAATCACTCCTCCCCTGCTCTTTATTTCATCCAGTATCCGGCACGCGCTGATATGGTCAATGCCCGGATCCAAGCCCATTTCGTTTAAAAAAATCAAGCCCGATTGCTTTGCCTGCGCATCATAAGCAAGCATTTTATCGCTCACATAAGATGGCGTAAGCAGATGCTTTTTTTTATCCAAACAGTGTGTGGCAATCGCAGGATGCAAAGCAGGCGGCAGCATGGAAATTACCAAATCGCAAGCGGCAATCAATGCAGCAACTTCGCCCGGGTTATTGGTGTCAATGGCTTTTGCTTCGCCATAAATATTATTGCCGATTGCCTTTTGCGCAACACTTAAAACAGCATCGGCAACAATCACTTTCCATGAATTTGTTTCGGCATTATCGAGCAGCCACTGTATCAGAACTCCGCTTGATTTGCCTGCACCTAAAACGAGAATTTGCTTCATGTTACGAAGGTATAATTTGAGGTGATATTTGGATTTGAATTACTAAAAACTGAAAATGGTTTAGTTTATTTATTTTTGCGACACTTAACCAAAGTTATATGTTCAGAGAAGGAGCAACGCAAAAATTAGTAGAATATATTCAAACCTTGCCAAAGGATGAACGCATCTACATAGCCGGGAAAATTTCAGAGCCGAAGGCGAAAAAGAAATTGAGCAAGAAAGAGGCTGCGAAACAAAGAGTTCTTGACGGAATTAAAGAAGGTTTGCTCGAAATTCAAGAGGCGAAGCGAACAGGAAAGAAAATGAAAACCATAGACGAATTTTTGAATGAAATTTAATGTATCTCTCATTCTTGGTGAAACGTTTCAAAAGGATTTCAAAAGACTATTAAAAAAGTATCCTTCGCTAAAAGCCGAACTTGTTGAATTGAAAAACACAATTCTTGCTGAACCCAAAACCGGAACACCATTAGGAAACAATACC
>CAZSEG010000071.1:9291-15933 GCA_964605875.1 uncultured Chitinophagaceae bacterium | reverse complement strand
CGTGTTGCACAGGCTGCCACAGTTGCTTCGCTCCAATGATTAACAGCATCTGCATCTTTGCGAAAAAGCCCTTCACCGCTACAAGGTGCATCTACAAGAATCACATCAAAAAATTCAGGTAATGCGGCAAAATCTTTGGCTTCATTTTGTGTTATCACTACATTGCCGGAACCCCATTTGGTAATATTTTCGCACAGAATATTATTGCGTTTGTTGATGACTTCATTAGCAACCAACAAACTCTTTTCATTTAATAAAGATAAAAGCAAAGTGCTTTTGCCTCCCGGTGCGGCACATAAATCCAACACCTTTAAAGTTGCGTTTGTATCAACCGTACTTTTAAAAACCTGATGCAAAAACATAGAACTTGCCTCCTGCACATAATAGCTTCCTGCATGAAGCAGCGGGTCTAAAGTAAACACAGGGCGCGCGGGTAAATACCTTCCGTTTTCGCACCATGGCACTTTTTTTTCATTCAAAAACGAATTGCTTTTTTTAAAAGGATTCAATCGTATAGAAACAGGAGCGGGGGTTTCAAGACTTTGCAAAAAAGCATTCGCTTCATCGCCTAATTCTTTTTGTATGTTATCTGTAAACGCTTTGGGAAGTTGCAACATCTGTCTGCAAATAAGCATAAAAGATTTGCGTTACGAACTCGCAGCCACACGTTCGCGCTTTGTAACTAACCACACGCCCCACAAAATCAACACCATTCCAACTGCCTGAAAAATTGAAAAGCGTTCGCCATCTGCCACACCCCAAGCCACCGCAACTAAAGGAATAAGATAAGTAACCGAAGAAGCAAAAAGCGCATCGGTTTTTTGCACCAAACGGTAATACAACATCCACGCCACAAAAGTTCCGAACACTGAAAGTATTGCCACATAAGCAAATGCAAGCCACGCGCCTTCGGTGAATTGCAATTTTGCAGGCACTGTTTGCAGCGCAACAAAAGTTGTTGGTATGCCAATCATCAGCATGGCAAGTGCGGTCATGTAAAGTGCATTTTGGCTGCCTAATTTTTCTTTTACAATGTTGCCGCTCATGCCATAACAAAACGTTGCAAGCACAGGCAAAATCGCCCAGCCTGAATCTACATTCAGCGAGCCGTTTTCTTTAAACAAGACTAACACCACTGCGCCCGAAAAACCAATCAATACGCCAATGATGCGCTGTTGAGTTGTTGTTCCGCCAAATAAAAATACGCCAATCAATAATGTAAAAAGCGGGGACAGCGAATTGATAATTCCATTCACCGAACTGCTGATGTGTGTAAGCGAAAAAGCAAACAGAAATGCCGGAATCAAGCTGCCGAACAAACCCGTGAGCAACACAAAGCCATACAATTTAAACGGCACAATTTTTATTGCGCGAAAAATTAGCGGCAACGAAGCCAACATTGAAATGCTTATCCGCAGCGAAGCCAATTCTACGGGCGAAAAAACCAACAAACCTTTTTTGATAAGAATATAGGAAGTGCCCCAAATGAGTGTGAGCGATAAAAGAATCAGCCAGTTGGAAAATGTGTTGCGCGATGACATACAATTGTTGTGGGCGGTAAAGGAAATATTATTGACGGTAAAAACTGTTTAGAGTACCCTAAAATTCCCTTAACAATTTTTGAAGGAAAAAATGACAGGTAAATAAAATATAGCAGCGATTTATTCGTTATTTTCGCACCGGATGTTTCAATAGCGAATTTTCGCATTTTGATAAAATTCGCAAAATCTGAAAATCAGACAAAACGATTGAAAGCTAAACAGAGTATTATTTTAAACAACATAAATATCAATGCCATGAAAAATTTATCAGCAAGGGTTATGGCACTCATTTTGACGATGGGTGCTTTTTTAGGTCAGGTTTCTGCTCAGGCAACTGACAATATTTCTTATCAGCACAAAAAAATCAGCAACTCACAAACGGTGGCTGCCAAGGCAAGTGTCGATGAGAATATTCTGATTATTTCGGGCAAGATTTTAGATGCCACTACCATGCAACCTGTGGGCAAGGCAAAAATCAACATGGATAAGTTTGGCGATGAACTGGTGCAGGCATCTATTGATAATGACGGTCGTTACGCCATTGCGCTTCGCAAAGATGAACTTGGCGAGCCGGTGCGCATCACTTTTAAAATTCCCGGATACAAAAGATATATTGTAAGGAATATTGATAAACGCCAGAGTTTTGCCGATGTAAACGTTTTGTTGGAGCCGGAAAACAGCAGAGAAAAAAGCACGGGCAACGTGGTTTACAAAATGAGCAGCGACCCTTTCAACCCGTTGGTGTTGCGCTTTGAATAAATTTATTTTCCAATATTTTAAAACAAGGCTTTGCAATGCAGTTGGCTTTTCTATTTTTGCCACGGAGAAATGCCAGAGCGGTTGAATGGAACTGTCTTGAAAACAGTCGAAGGTGATGAGCCTTCCGGGGGTTCGAATCCCTCTTTCTCCGCACCAAATAAAAAGCCACTCTTTCGAGTGGCTTTTTTGTTACCCCAACATCCGTTTGGGTTTGGGCATAAAATCATCTCTATTGAATTACAAAGGATTGATATTAAACGAACTCGAACGCCTCAGATTTTCCAAGAACTCGCGCACGGCAGAAACGCTTACAACGCGGTCGGCAAAAAAGGATTTGGCTTCCTGTTCTTCGGTTTCATTTGCCTGAAACTGCGCTAAGATATTGGTAAGGTGCATTTTCATGTGTCCCGCCTGAATGCCCACCGTAATCAATGAGCGGACTGCGCCAAAATTCTGCGCCAAACCGACAGCCGCAATTATTTCCATCAACTCTTTTGCGTTTGGGTTGCCCAATAATTCCAACGAGCGTTTTGCCAACGGATGCAGTGAGGTCAATCCTCCAACTGTGCCGATTGCAATAGGCAGTTCCATCCAAAAGTGAAACATTCCGTTTTCAATTTTTGCATCGGAAAGGCTGCGATATTTTCCATCGCGGCAAGCGTAGGTATGGGCGCAGCTTTCCACGGCACGAAAGTCGTTACCCGTAGCAATTACAACACTGTCCACGCCATTCATAATTCCTTTATTATGTGTGGTAGCGCGATAAGGGTCAATGTAAGCGATGCGCACAGCGCGCTCAAATTTCCATGCAAATTCTTCTGCCGAAATTGTGCCGTTGGCAAATGTGCCAAGCTGCTCCACAGGGCATTTCACTTCTGCTCGCACAATGCAATTTGGTGTGTAGTTCGAGAGAATACACATCACAATATCCACCTCCTTTTCATCGTGATTAAAAATTACACTGCCTGCAATTTTTTCTTTCAGCAACTTTCCAAACTCCTCTAAGCAAGAGTTGATGAAGTTTGCGCCCATCGAATTTACGGTTTCAAAATAGGCGCGGATTTGATAGTAATTTTCTTCTTCGGGAAATTCAATCAACTCCATATCCAGCACACCGCCACCGCGCTTTTTCATGTTGGTGGTAATTGCCTGAACGCCTTCGCGCAATTCATCTTTAACCGAATCGAAAAACTTAAACAGCTTGTCGCGATTACCTTTGTAGGTAAAATGAACCTGCCCGACTTTTACCGTAGCCGTAACCGTGCTTGTGAAGCCACCTCTGTCTAACCAAAACTTTGCTGCGTTAGATGCTGCTGCGACTACGCTGCTTTCTTCCGTAACCATCGGTACGGCAAATATTTTGCCGTTAATCAAAAAGTTCGGAGCAATGCCGAAAGGCACAGGAAAGTTGGTAAGCGTGTTTTCTGAAAAGCCATCCAGCAACTTTTGCGCCTCCACATTATCGTGCCAAAATGCGGCAAACTCTTTTAGAATTTCAACAGGATTGGCATAGAGAAAATTCTTGGCAATCCAAGAAATTTTTTCGCTCTTATTCAGTTTTGAAAAGCCCGCTACCTGTTTATTATCTCCCGATTGTTCACTCATTGCTTTGCGAAATTAAGATTTAAAGTGTTTTTATGCAATAAAACGATACGCGACTTTTCGATATTCGACTGTCGTGTCGTAAAGCAAAGCGGTCGCATATCGAAAAGTCGAAAATCCTTTTTGGGTTGTAATACACAATTTAGGTATATATCTCGCGTAAAAAAGACTGTATCCTTTAAAAGCGGTTGGAATAATTCAATTCAAAACTTAAATTCGCAATCCCGCAGCCGTTTATTGTTGCGTAAATAATTTTTGATGATGAAAAACAGAGATTTGAATGCCCTTGTGCCGCTTGCAACTTTGATTGTTGTGATGTGCAGTTTGTTTATGATGCACTCTTGCGAAAAGGATACTAAAACGGATAAAATTTACGAGCCGATTACGGTTGTGCAGCCCGATTCTGTTGTGGCAAAATTGAAGCAAAAAGACGGCTTGACTTTGGAAGTGAAATTCGTTACCGACCGACCGATTGTTTATGCGCAAGGGTTGTACTCGATTGACTCAACAAATTCGGGACAATTTGATTTGGCGGGCAGCGACACCATTTTTGTTTTGTTCGATTCTATTCCAAACACCAACAAAAAAACTTTCACCGGAGAATTTAAAAGGGATTCGATTAAAGTGGGGCACAAAATCAGAGTGAAACTAAGTATGCAGGCATTGGGCAATTCGGGTGTTGTTGCGCCTTCGCATTACTTTGAAAAGTTTATGCGGTTTGATGTGATAAAATAGTTGCCCGACTTGCGGTGTATTCAATTGCCCGATTATTTTTAATAAAATTCTACCCTCACTTCTTTTTTCAACCGCGCAACGTTCATATATTGGTTGCCAATGCTCAGAATAATCAATGATTGGCTGCGAAAATTTTGGCGGTTCTTTCCGGTGCAACTGCTGGTAGTTTCGCTCAGAAAGCATCAGGTATTGTTGCTGTTTTGGATATTTATTTTCACCGTTGTTGTTGGCAGATTTGCTGCAAATTACGGTGTGCCTTATCTCTTTCTCGACCCCGAATATCTCGGCAATGTCGGCTATCTGAGTTTTGCTTTTGTGGGCATGGGTTTTGCCGCCATGTTTGTTACGTGGAACATTGTAAGCTATATGCTGCACAGCCACCGCTTCGAGTTTTTGGCAAGTTTGGAAAAACCGCTTTCGGTTTTCTTTATCAATAATTCCATTGTTCCGGTTGTTTTTATGATCGGATATATCTGGGCGATTGTGCGTTTTCAATCGCAGTTTGAATTTCAAAACTGGAAAATTGTAGCGCTGATTCTGGCGGGCTTTGCCGCAGGTTTTGTGTTTATTATTTTACTTACTTCTCTTTATTTTCAACTCACAAACCGCACTGCAAAAACTGTTGCAAAAGCCTATAAAATGGAGCTGCGCAGAAAAAAAATCATTGAACGGCTGCAGCAAAATGAAGAGCTTGAACCCGGTGCAAAATGGCGCGTGGATTCTTTTGTTTCAACCACGCTTGCAATAAGGCACACACGCTCTGTGGAGCATTATGAAGATGTGCTTTCCAAACTTGTTTTTCGTCAGCATCATCTTAATTCTTTGTTTGTGCAAATTGCCACAATTGCACTGCTTATCGGCTTGGGTTTTTATGTCGAAAATCCTTTTTTTCAAATCCCGACTGCGGCAAGTGTTTTTCTTGTAGGCTCAATACTGACTTCACTTTTGGGCGTTTTTATTTATTGGACGGGCGGTTGGGGGACAACTGCAATTGTGGTGTTTATTATTGTGGTGAATCAACTTACCATGTACAATTTTTTCGGTTATCAAAGCCGCGCATTCGGTTTGCTGTATGATGGCGCACAGGCATCTTACACGTTAGATACTTTGCGCAGTATGTCTTCGGATAAAAACGTTTCGGATGACAAAAAATACTTCATCCAGATTTTAAATAACTGGAAGAAAAAAAATATTCAACAGGGCAGGAGCGAAAAACCAAAAATGGTTTTTCTGAACAGCAGCGGAGGCGGTTTGCGGGCAAGCGCATTCACGATGGCGGTGTTTCAAAAAGCGGATAGCTTGTTGAACGGCAACCTGATGAAAAAAACTTTTCTGATGAGTGGCGCAAGTGGTGGCGCGGTGGCGTTTTCCTACCTGCACGAACTGAATTACAGGCAAACTACAGGCAGCGTTTTTAACCTGTGGGAAAGAACTTTTTACGACCGCCTTTCGTTGGATTTACTCAACCCGATGGGCATCAGCATTTTGAGCAACGATTTGTTTTTTCCGATTCACAAATTCAAAATTGGTGAGCAAAGTTATTTCCGCGACCGTGGTTATATGTTTGAAAAATATTTGGCATTAAATACAGGAATGGATTTTGAAAAAAAACTTTCCGATTATCGCGAAGCTGAATTTCATGCACAAATTCCTTTGCTTATTTTTCATACGGCTATCATCAACGATTCAAGAAAGTTTTACATGAGCGCGCATCCTGTCCGCTTCCTGATGCGCCCTTACAGCAAGCGGAGTTACACCCTCGACCTGAGTATTGACGGAGTAGATTTCTGCAATCTTTTTAAGCAACAGCAAGGCTATGATTTGCGCTTGCTTTCGGCTGCCAGAATGAATGCTTCTTTCCCTTTTATTCTGCCGCATACTATCCTGCCAAGCGAGCCGCCTGCTTATGTTTTTGACGGTGGCGCAATAGATAATTTCGGTATAGAAACCACCATTAAATTTTTGACGGTTTTTAAAGACTGGATAAACGAAAACACAAGCGGTG
>CAZSEG010000071.1:1129-9281 GCA_964605875.1 uncultured Chitinophagaceae bacterium | reverse complement strand
CGGTGTGGTGATTTTACAAACACGTGATTCGCAGAAAGAAGATGAGCCGCAGGAAACGCGCCAAAAAACTTTTCTGCAAAGTGTTTCGCAGCCGCTCGGCTCGTTTTACAACAATCTTGAAAATATACAAGACAATCATAACGATACCAAGCTTGCTTATGTAAACGATTTATTGAACGATAAAATTCAGTTCATTCTTTTTGAATACATACCCGAAAAGAAAACCGAAAAAGCATCCATGAGTTTGCGACTTACTTCACGCGAAAAAAGAGAAATATTAAATTCTCTTTCGCGCCCAAATAATGCACGTTCATTTGATTTAATGCGCAAAGCATTGACAGAGAAAAATACAGCAAATTAGCCTTCCTCATTCTTCAACCAGAAAAACTTTAATGTCGGCATTTTCAGTTTTGCAACCATACTGCGAATCAAGCACGAGTTTGAATTTTCCTTTCTTAAAAACATCATCAATTCTAATATAGAAGGCACATTGCGCAGCCGCATTTTCTTTGTTTATCGGTGTGTACATTCTTATGTTTTTTTCTTTAACGCTATCGCCTTTCTCCAACGTTGCGTGTAAAAAACTTCCCCACAAACCGCTTGATTTTTCACCTTTAAATTCAATTTTAAAATATGGTTGTTTTCCTGAAACGGAAATAAATTCTTCTGCATTAAATTCAGTAATTGGAAATGATTTTGAATAATCAGCTTCTGTTTTTTCAAACTTTATTTCCTTAATCAATTTCTTGCTTGAAATATTTTTTGCTGCAACAAATTCATCGGTATCCAAAAGGCTGAAATCTTCTGCCGTTGGTGATGGATTCAGGTAAATTGCCTGATAATATTTTCGGTTCATGTGGTCGTGATGAATTGTGCCATCTGCTACTTGATATAGCTGAAAAATATTCACCGCAATCAAAAAAGCAAACACAGGAATTACAAAATACTTCCACTTATTATTTAAAATATGTTGCACAAAAGCGGCAAGCGGCAAAGCCAAAACGGGATAGCTTTGAACCAATGCGCGTGTGCTGTAAGTGCCTCCATACCGCCAGTCGAACCACGAAATAATAATCCATGTATTGATGAGAAAGAAAATAATTGCGGCACGTTTAAACGGAAGATTTTTGAGAAAGAATAATCCCAAAACAAAAAATATTGTTATCGGTGTGTAAATAAACCAACCCTTTTCCCAGCCAAATAAAACGCGCCACCAGGGATTCAGAAATACCCATTTTGAACCAACATCATAAACTATATTTCCGGTGATGTGATACCAGTAAATTATTTGCGGAAGAATACCCAAAAAACCACCTGCGACAGCCCAAAAAATATGCGCTCTGTATTGCTTCACCAAAGCCCATTTTTGTTTGCTTGAATCAGCATTAAATTCACCCCAAAACAATGGTACAAGCAGCATAACCGCTTCTGTCGGGCGACAACAAGTTGCCAATCCGATAATAAAGCCTGAAAGCAAAGCCCATTGAGGCTTTGGTTGTTTATACCATGCTATTGTTACTAATAACTGAACACAAAAAAGCAGGAAGATATAATTGTGTGTTAAAGCGGAATCTAAAGAAACATAAATGGGAAAATTTGTGCCAAGTAAAACGGCAGCGATGGTAATTGCAGCCGCAGTGTCTGTAAAATATTGCAGCAAAACTTTTCTTAGCAGCAACAGGGCAATAAAAGCATATAAAAGCGCAGCAACACAAATCGCAATCTGATATGGCGCTGAAAAACCATCTGCGGGAAAACCGAAAGCAGATGCCAACAAATGCGCTATTAAAAAGAATGGAAGAAAAAGAAAGGATAAGCCTAAAAAATACTTGCCTACATAGTTTCCATTTTTATATGGATTTGCCTGATAAATATGACTTGATAAATTGTATTTGGAATTTGCTTCAAAAAGCCAATCCAACTTTTTTAAGTCTTTGTAGATAAACACACCGGGCAAATAATAGTAGTAACCGAGCGCGTCCCAGGTAGTAACCTTCACTTGCGTTATATCGCGATTTGGAGCAGAAGTAATTCTGAACGAAATCAGGAAAATAATGCCGATAAGAATTACAAAAAGGCTTTTCATTTTTTTAATACAAACTGAAAAATCTATTGCTTAGGTCTGTATCACACCCACGCTGAACTGCTTGGTGATAGGCGCGTGATTGGCAGCTTCAATACCCATAGAAATTACCTTGCGCGTATCGAGCGGGTCAATGATGCCGTCTGTCCACAATCTTGCTGCGGCATAGCGCGGGTCGAGGGTTTCGGCATATTTTGCTTTGATGGTATCGAGCAAATGTTTTTCCTCTTCGGGTGAAACTTCTTTGCCTTTTGCCTTCATGTTGCTCACCTGAATCTGCAACATGGTTTTTGCTGCCTGCTCGCCACCCATCACCGCAATTTTTGAATTAGGCCATGCAAAAATCAAGCGCGGGTCATAAGCCTTTCCGCACATAGCATAGTTGCCCGCGCCATAGCTGTTGCCTATAATAAATGTAAACTTTGGCACCACTGAATTTGCTACTGCGGCTACCAATTTTGCGCCATCTTTGATAATGCCGCCCTGCTCGCTGCGGCTGCCCACCATAAAGCCGGTTACATCCTGCAAAAACACCAACGGAATTTTTTTCTGGTTGCAATTCATGATAAAACGTGCGGCTTTGTCGGCACTGTCGCTGTATATCACACCGCCAAACTGCATTTCGCCTTTTTTGCTTTTCATCACCTTACGCTGATTGGCAACAATGCCCACTGCCCAACCGTCCACACGCGCATAACAACAGATAATGCTCTTGCCGTATTCTTCTTTGTATTGAATCACTTCGCTTTTATCTACAAGGCGTTTTATCACCTCCAACATGTCATATTGCTTGGCAGAATCTGCCGGAATAATGCCGTAAATATCTGTTTCATCTAATTCAGGTTTTTCAGCTTCAATGCGGTCGAAACCTGCTTTGTCCGTATGCCCGAATTTATCCACCAAGCCGCGAATAGTTTCGATGCAGTGTTTGTCATCTTTCATTTTGTAATCGGTAACACCGCTTATTTCGCAATGTGTAACCGCCCCGCCCAAAGTTTCATTATCAATATCTTCGCCTATCGCGCTTTTCACCAAATAGCTTCCTGCCAAAAACACCGAGCCTGTATTTTCAACAATCAAAGCTTCGTCACTCATAATTGGTAAGTACGCGCCACCCGCCACGCAACTGCCCATGATGGCAGCGACTTGCGGAATGCCTGCCGCGCTCATCACCGCGTTGTTGCGGAAGATTCTGCCGAAGTGTTCCTTGTCGGGAAACACCTCGTCCTGCATGGGCAAAAACGCACCCGCGCTATCCACTAAGTATATAATCGGAATGCGGTTTTCCATCGCAATTTCCTGAATGCGCAAATTCTTTTTTGCCGAAATCGGGAAGTATGCGCCTGCCTTTACAGTGGCATCATTTGCGGCTACAATGCACAGCCGCCCTTTTACATAACCCATCTTGGCAACTGTGCCGCCTGCCACACAACCGCCTTGCTCGGCATACATTCCCCAGCCTGCAAACGAACCTATTTCTACGGTTGGTTTGCCTTTATCAAACAACAATTCCAAACGTTCGCGGGCTGTGAGTTTGCCTTTCGCTTTATGCTTTTCAATGGATTTTTTTCCGCCACCTAATTTGATTTGCTCCAACTGTTTTTTCAGTTCGCTTACCATCAGGCGGATGCTGTCTTCGTTCTTATTAAATTCTAAATCGTTTGCCATGTTTTTGTAAAGAGGGCGCAAACTAAAAAGAAAAGATTTAGAAGGTGATTTGATTTCACTATTGCGATTCAAAAATATCAGAGGTTAGAATTGATTGGAAGAATTTGCTGCTGATTTAAGATGAGCTTCTTAGTGTCTGTCGAAAGGGGGCTTTTACCAATTTTATTTTTACTATTAGCATAGCAAAATTACAGTTGTGAGAATTACAGACTACAAGGATAATCCAATCAATAGTATCAAAGAGTGGGAAGAAAAATTTTTCAAAGGCACACAAAAAGAAACGCATTGGAAAGAAGGGCGAAGCGCGTATGAGTAAAAAAGAATTTGATGCTGTTCAATTACAGCGGGACATCAGGGGAAAGTTGGATAAAGAATATGAAAAAGCCCCAAAATTGAGAAGCAAGCGTTTGACAGCCATTCGTAAAAAATATGGACTGACTGCAAGACCGAAACAGTATGCCAGCCGCTAACATGGGCGACTGTTGCACAACTAAGCAATGCAAAATCACCACAGGTAAAAGTTTGCAGAAATAGTCGCCATCGCTGCCGCAGGGGAAACTTGTGTAATCTACCTATTTTGGGTGTATTTGTGTAGGCTTGGTGCGTAAATAGCGAATTATAGCCAATGCTCGGACGACCGAAACACTTCGACAAACCGACAAAATAAATTTGGAAATAGTTGTCTGAATAGTTAACTTTGTCCCGATAATTATCGGGATGACTTACGATAGACAAGTAATAGCTTATAAAAACTATTTTCTCGACTTTTACGAGAAACTGCCTGACAATGTTCAAGCAAAAATTGAGTGGACGCTAAACTTAATTCGGGTAACTCGACAAGTTCCAGAAAAGTATTTTAAGCATGTAGAAGGCACGAAAGGACTTTATGAAATTCGAGTAGAAGTTGGAGGCAATATTTATCGCATTTTCTCCTTTTTCGATAAAGGAAATTTAGTAGTTCTTGGAAATGCATTTCAAAAGAAAACTCAAAAGACACCGAAGCAAGAATTAGAAAAAGCACTTAAAATAATGGAGGAATATCAAAATGAAAACAAAAAGTAACATCACGACATTAGACCAAATACTTGATAAAAAGTATGGTAAAAAAGGACAACCCAAACGCGAGGAATGGGAGCAACAATTTGAGGCGTTTCGACTTGGTGTTTTGCTTGAAGAAGCACGAACAAAACTCGGTATGACACAAGAAGAACTTGCGGAAAAATGTGGGACAAACAAATCCTACATTTCAAGAATTGAAAACAATGCAAGCGACATCCGACTTTCAACGCTGATGCGAATTGTTCGTGACGGACTTGGCGGACAGTTGAACTTGTCGGTTTCATTTTGACGAAATTAGGCTTGCAGAAATAACCGCCATTGCTGCCGCAGGCGGAACTTATGCCAATTCACCCTGTTTTGGGTGTATTTGCGTAAGTTTGTTGTGTGAGGAGTTATCAGCGACCAAACGAACAGACAAATGAAAGGACAACAAGCTAATGCTTCGGCAAAATCGAAAGAGGTGCAGCACTATCCACAAGTCAACAGCCACATTAACGCCCCCTGTAATATCACCCAAAAAGAAGCCTTTCTGAAATATCTTCAGAGAATGGATATTGAAATGATAGAATTGATTTTGGATGATTCTATTACTTATTTTGGTGCATCAAAAAAAGTGTTTTTGCAAAAGTTGTCCTATATTTTCAATCAAGTTAAATTAGGTGGAGAAAAAGGTAACCTAAGAATTAAACAACATAAAAAACGAGCCAATACTTATTATTTACTGTTAAAAATATTCGATTATTCAAACAAATTTGTCATTGAAGAGAAAGAAGGCAACATTATAAAAATATATGACACTAAAATAAAAGTAAGCAAAGAGGATATTGAAGGCATATGTCAATTAGACCTGTTTTTTGGTGACGATGAAAAAGCGGACTTTAAGCCTTCAAATGAATATGTAATGAATCTTTATAGGTGTACAAATGCCTACGAAGAACTTGTTAACGGTAAAATTCAAATTCTAACAAGTGAAGATATTTCCCAATGGCTAAAGAAACACTCATTACTTTATGAGGAAGTAAAGGAAGATTATTTGTTTTTTAAGTATAACGATTTTAGAAATCTTTTTTTCGAGTTTGAATATTTATGGGAGAGCCTCCAAAGTTATAACGAAGTTAAAGTGGCGTTGAAGTCCTTTACCGACACGGATACTGCTTCTTTGCACCAGTGGTTGGTTGACTATTATGAATTGGCTTTTTGTAGAGTACTTTCATTTGATTTCAACTGCTCGGACATAGATGTGGCAAACAAAACCTTATATTATCATCCGAATTTTTATTTCAAAGGAGATGATTTTCTCTCAATTGTTGAATTTTGCAAACTTTACAAAAAACATTATGACAATTACAGAACGTTTAAATCTTAATAAAATTACTGCTTGTGCAGGCGGCACATTTAAGGCAAACAAAACTTATCATGAGTCAGCGAATTGAACCATCGGTTAACATAAACGTAGTTAGCATACTTACAAGAGATACTCACACCAATAAAGTAGTCGTGAGCTATGAACCAATTCAGAAACCTCTTGAACAAGAGTTTCAATCAGTTTTACAAATGGCAAGCCAACCAAACATCCTTGCTAAAGATATTTTAGGGTTTGTAATTAACAATCCCCGGCTAAATGTACTTTTAAATACGTTTAGCTATTGCGATTGCTTATCATCAGCTTTTCAGGGTATTTACTCAAGACAAGCTGAATTAGTGGTTAAATATTCAAGTGTTTTTTCAACTGAATCAGATATAGAGAGACAAAAACAAGATGAGAAAAATTGTTTGGTTAAAGACTTACAAAAGAGATTGTCAGCGTATTACTTAGAGCTTACTTACCAAATTTGTGAATCCAAACGTTTGGCAGGACAAGTTTTTGCGTATTCTCACAGAAAAGTAGGTTGGTCTAATCCTCCCTACAATAACTTTGATAACAATTTTTCGATTGAGGTTAAAACAAACTTTGGATATGGCTCTGTGAGTTATTTTTACACAAGAATGAGATATAAGAACATTGATGTCGTCCCATTCTCTGACTGGGTTTTATATCGTTATGCCGGAGCATTTGATATTGTTTCTTATTCATCTAGGCATCCACTTTATAATGGAAGTTGGATTGATGCTATGCAATACTTGAGCGATGCTTATAATCTTTCAATTCAAGACGAGGAAGCATTTATCGAAAAATACATTATTGAGGAGTGCGAGAAATTGGTCTCTGGGTTGGAGCATATTTTTCAAAGTAACAATTTTCAATTTTTGGATTCTGAGAAATTCAATGATGCTGAAGAAAATCAATACCGCTCCTCCTACAATAAAAAAGTTCGCTTTATCTATACAGAATGGAAAAGATTTTATGTTGATGAGCATAAGGAGGGACACAACTTAATTGAGTTTCGAGGTCAAAAGATTTCGGGCGCATTGGCTTTTGTCAGTAACATTATGCAGTTAAATGAGATAATAGAAACTAATTCGTTCATCCAACGCATTGAGAATTGTAATAGAACTTTGCAACCAATACTGACACAAGAAATAGAACAAATTAAAATTGAATTAAGGGAGTTTAATGAACAAATGAAAGTCCTAAAACCTAAGTATGATAATTATCTTGATCGACATGAGATTTATTCCAAAAAGTTGACAGAGTTTACTGGACAACTAAATCAAACCTATGATTTAGAAAATCAGTTTTCAGTAATTAATACAGAATATCCGAGATTCAAACAAGAGTTCGAACAAATAAGCAAAGAATTCTCCCATTTGTATAGCAAAATTCTATCGCTTGAGACAACGCAGCGCAACATTGAAATATATCAATTAATTATCCAAAATTACTTCAACAAAAAGACGACTAATGTATGACAGTATAAAACAGAATTTTAAGTCCTGCAATCTTAACATCACTCACCACTTCACAAAACTCTGCGGGTCTGTTTCGCTCATCATCTCATAAATCGTTTCAAACACATCCTCTACATTCGGCTTGCAGAAATAATCGCCATCGCTGCCGTAGGCGGTGCGGTGCGCACGTGCGGTGATGGTGCGCGGCTCGCTATCCAGCCAACGAAAGGCTTGCTGATTTTCAAACACCTGCTGAAACATATACGCAGCCGCGCCCCCTGGCACATCTTCATCCAAGAAAACAACGCGGTTGGTTTTCTTCACGCTTTCGATAATGCGGTGATGAATGTCGAAAGGCAGCAGCGTTTGCACATCAATCAGTTCAACCGAAATACCCGCTTCTTCCAATTGCTGAATCGCTTCTTCGGCAATGCGGATGCAGCTTCCGTAAGTAACCAAAGTAACATCATCGCCTTCGCGCAAAATTTCGGGAACGCCCAACGCAACGGTAAA
>CAZSEG010000071.1:0-1119 GCA_964605875.1 uncultured Chitinophagaceae bacterium | reverse complement strand
CTTTCAGGCGATAGCCGTTCAGACATTCAATCACCAAAGCAGGCTCATCGCTTTGCAACAAAGTGTTGTACATCCCCGCAGCCTGCACCATGTTTCGCGGCACACACACATACATTCCGCGCAGCGAATTTATTATCATGCCCATTGGAGAACCCGTGTGCCAGATTCCTTCCAAACGATGCCCGCGCGTGCGCACAATCAGCGGAGCTTTCTGAATACCGTTGGTGCGGTAGCGCAGGCAAGCCACATCATCGCTCAACGGCTCTAAGCCATACAGCAGATAATCGAGATATTGAATTTCGGCAATGGGGCGAATGCCGCGCATCGAAAGTCCGATTGCCTGCCCCATGATGGTAATTTCACGAATGCCCGTGTCCACAATTCTGTGTTCGCCATATTTTTCCTGCAAGCCTGCAAAACCCTGATTCACATCTCCGATTTTTCCAACGTCTTCGCCAAACGCAACCACATTCGGATAGCGTTGCAGGATTTTATCAAAAGCGATATTCAACACTTCATAGCCGTTCAGCACTTTTGAATCGGCAGTAAAAATCGGTTTCACTTCAGGCACTTTTAGTGCGTTGTACTTCGTTTCGCTGTGCAGGTGTTTGCTGTATGTGTCCTGATACTTTTGTTGGAAGCTCCTTGTATAAGAAGCCAATTCCGCAAGCGCGTGCGCGCCTTCGCCTTTTGTGTGGCGCAAGAATTTTTTCGCAGCTTTCAGAATGTCTTTGCGAATCGGGTCAATAGAAGTTTTCAGTTCCTGAATTACCTGTTGGGCAAAAGCAGTTTCGCCTGTTTCTTCTCCTACTTTTTCAATCAATTCAACCGCTTCGTTTATTTCTTCTTTTATGGCAGCAGTAAAGCGACTCCATGCTTTTTTCTTAGCATCGTTAACTTCTGACTTTGCAGTGTTTTCAATTTCCAATAAAACTTCTTCCGAAGCAATGCCGTTGGCAATCATCCATTGGCGCATCTGGCGGATACAATCGTATTCTTTTTCCCACTCTAAACGCTCTTTACTTTTGTATCGCTCATGCGAACCCGATGTGGAATGTCCCTGCGGTTGCGTTACTTCTACTATGTGAAACAAGGCTGCGCGATGCTGCTTGCGCATTT
>CAZSEG010000070.1:4961-16044 GCA_964605875.1 uncultured Chitinophagaceae bacterium | reverse complement strand
TACCGAAATTACCAATAACGAATATCGCCAGTTTGTGAACTGGGTGAGAGATTCCGTTGCGCACACATTTTTGGAACACACCAAAGAAAGTGGAGATGACGGCAAACAGCAAATTGATTGGAAACAAAAAATCGAATGGAACGGTAAAGAAGCCAACGAGCAGTTGGATCAAATTTACTATCCCGAAAATCAAAGAATCTGGGGAAGAAAAGAACTTGACCCGAATAAATTACACTATGTATATGAGTGGTATGATTTGAAAGGTGCTTCTCTTACAAAGAACAGAGGCAAAGACAGAACATCTTTTATTAAGAAAGAAGCGGTGTCAATTTATCCCGATACTTTATGCTGGGTTCGCGATTTCACCTATTCATATAATGAACCGATGACCCGTCACTATTTCAGTCATCCTGCTTTTGATGATTATCCTGTTGTTGGCGTGAACTGGTATCAGGCAAAAGCGTTCTGCGCATGGAGAACCCGTTTTTGGGAAGATTACAAAACTGCTAAAGGCGAGCCTTTAATGGATGAGTTCCGTTTGCCGACAGAATTTGAGTGGGAGTATGCTGCACGTGGCGGCAAGAAAAATTCACCGTATCCTTGGGGAGGTCCTTATGTTCGCAATTCTAAAGGATGTATTTTAGCCAACTTCAAACCGGGTCGCGGAAATTATCCCGAAGACGGAGGTTTCTACACAGTTCGTGCCGATGCTTATTGGCCCAACGACTACGGTCTTTACAATATGGCAGGCAATGCCGCTGAGTGGACTTCATCGGCTTACTACGAAAATGCTTATTCGTTTATCCACGATTTGAATCCTGATATTCGCTACGATGCAGAGGGCAACGAGTCTGAAACATTAAAGCGCAAATCAATTCGCGGTGGTTCTTGGAAAGATATTGGTTATTACATTGAGTGCGGTGCGCGTCATTGGGAATATGCCGATTCTGCCAAATCTTATGTAGGTTTCCGTTGCATCACAACTTTCTTGGGTCGTGATATAATGGATGGCAAATAAAAGCCGCAATCACAGTATCAATTTTATCGAAAACCTTCATTATTAAAGCGTGTATTTTTAACATCACATAAATACCTATTTGTCTAATTCAATTAACTAAAAACAAAACAACAAAACAATGGCTTCAGGAAAACCGTCAATGTTCGAAACCGTAAGCGGAAAAAGAATTCTTAACTATGCCTACTCTGGTGGTGCGGCAGTTGTAATTGCAGGGGCGTTATTTAAAATCATGCACTGGCCCGGTGCCGAAATCATGCTTATCTTAGGTATGGGAACAGAGGTAATTATCTTCTTAATCTCTGCTTTTGAACCGCAACACGTAGATAAATACTACGAGTGGGAGAGAGTTTACCCCGAATTGGCTTTAAGTGGCGAGGCTAAAAAAGGCGAAAAGTCTTTGACACAACAATTAGATAAAGCATTAGCTGAAACAAAAGTTGGACCTGAATTGATTGCAAGTTTGGGTGGAAGTTTGAAATCTTTATCTGACAACACAGGCAAATTAAACGATTTGACTGACGCATCAGTTGCAGCAAAAGGATTTGCCGACAGCGCGAAAAACGCTTCGGGAACAATCAATTCGTTTGCCCAAGCGGCTGCGGCAGCAACCGGTTCAGTTGGTAAAATAGCCGAAGGTGCTGAACACACTAAGGTTTACCACGAGCAGGTGCAAAGCATGGTTAAAAACCTTTCTCAGTTGAATGCTATTTATGAGTTGGAATTGCAGGATTCTAACAATCATTTGAAAGCGATGAACAAATTCTTTGGTAACTTAAATTCAGCGGCAGAAGCATTGAGCGGAACTGCAAACGATGCTGTTAAGTACAAAGAAGAATTGGGTAAACTGAATAAGAACTTGAATTCATTGAACGCTGTATATGGCAATATGTTGGCTGCAATGAAAACTCAATAATTTTCACTGAATTGCGTTATACAATTATTAAACAACAAAAATTAAACTGATAAAATAATGGCTGGTGGAAAATTAACGCCCAGGCAGAAGATGATCAACATGATGTATCTCGTGTTGACAGCTCTCTTAGCCTTGAACGTTTCGCAGGAGGTATTGAATGCCTTCAAAATCGTTAATGACGGTTTGAAGACTTCTAACTCTTCCTTAACAGGTAAAAATGAACTAATTTACGATCAATTTGCAACTCAGGCAGAGTCAGTTCCAAGAGCGAAGGAACTTTATCCTATTGCATTGAGTGTTAAGGAAGTTTCTAAACAAATTTTTGATGACATTGAAAAATACAAGCAACAAATTATTGACGGCTCAAAGGGCTTGAACCCCGAAACGGGCGATATAGTTCAGCGCGATAATATTGATGTTTCTACAAGAATATTTGTTGAAAATGGCGGGAAAAACGGTAAGGATTTATACAAAAAATTATCCGATGCCCGTTCAAAATTCTTGAAAATTCTGGAAGAGAATAAATTGAGTAGCGTACCTATTTCTTTGAATCCCGATGATGTATTGAAAGGTAAAAAGAAAGATGTTGTAAGCAAAGGTTGGGAGTTTGCCGCTTTCAATCACGTGCCATCAACGGCTGCTGTTACAATTCTTTCTAAATTTCAAAATGACGTTATTGCATCTGAAGGTGCGGTAATTGATGAATTGTTCAAAGGTATTTCTGCTAAATCATTTAAGTTCGATGATTTGGCGGCAGCGGTGATTGCGCCTTCAAGCTATTTGATGCAAGGGCAAAAATATACCGCGCAAATTTTCGTTGCTGCCTCAAGTAAAGGTTCTGATCCGGAAGTTTTTATTGGCGCAATTCCTGCCGGAGCAAAGAAAATTCCCGGAACAGAGCAGTATGAGCCAATTGAAAGTGCTGATGGAAATGTTTCCGGCACACCTTTGAAAGTTGAAGCCGGAAAAGGTATTTTGGAAAGACCTGCAACAACTGTTGGTGAGCAGAAATACACGGGTGTTATTCGTGTGAAAAACCCTGACGGTGTTGGATATAAATTGTATCCTTTCTCAGGTGGTTTCCAGGTTGGTGCTAAATCAGTGGTTGTATCTCCAACGGCAATGAACGTTCTCTACATTGGAATTGATAATCCTATGAAAATTTCTTGTGCGGGTGTTCAATCGCAGGATGTGCTTGCTTCTTTTGAAGGCGATGGTCAATTGACTAAAAATCCTGACGGTTCATACATTGCAAGGGTGAAAACTCCGGGCAAAACCAAGATTAACGTTTCTGCTAAAGTTGATGGCAAGGTTCAGCCTATGGGTTCAGAGGAGTTTCGTATAAAACGTATTCCAGACCCGATTCCGACAGTAGGCGGTGTTTTGCGTGGCGGTTCGGAATCTGCCGGAAAACTTAAAGTACAAACAGGTTTAGTGGCATTGTTAGAGAACTTTGAATTTCAGGCTCGTTTTAACGTAGTGAGTTTCAAGGTAGGTTACCAAAAAGGACCTGATTATTTTGAAGTGCCGATTCAAGGAACACTTTTCAATGATCAAGTGAAAAATATCCTGAATGGTTTGAAACCTAAGCAAATCATTATCTTTGATGAAATTAAAGTTGTAGGACCGGATGGAACACAACGTAAAATTCCTCAATTGGCTTTCAAAATTATCTAATTTGATTATTTGATAAACAGTAAACAGAGTATTATGAAAATTGTGGCAAAAATGTTGGTGGCTTTGGCGGTGGTTTCAACCACTGTTGTAATGGCGCAAGAGCCGTTGGACGGGGCTTATCAAAAAGTATTGACTAAGGAAAAAGAGATTATTCCTTACGATTACATTCGTGAAGCCGATGTGTTTTGGAGCAAACGTATCTGGCGCACCATAGACACGCGCGAAAAGATGAATCTTGCGTTCCGCTATCCGCAAATGCCTTTGATTGACATCATTCACACTGCTGCGAAAAACGGAGAAGTTACTGTTTATGATGCCGCAGTTGATAATGGCGACCAGTTCAAGTTGGTAATGCCTATTGGTGATGTATCGAAAATCGGTGCAAGCACAGATACCAGCATGGTTATTGACCCTGTAACTTTAGATGAAAAACAAGTTGTTTCAGTTTCTGAATTTGATCCGCTGAAAGTGGTGAAATTCCGTTTGAAAGAAGACTGGGTTTTTGATGAAGAAACTTCAACTTTGATGGTGCGAATTATCGGTATTTGTCCTGTTATGGAGAAAGTAGATCCAAATACACAAACAATTCTTGGCGACCAGCCGATGTATTGGGTGTATTATCCCGACCTTCGTCCGGTTTTGGCTAAGTACGAAATGTTCAATCCTAAAAATGATGCTATCACTTTAAGTTGGGAAGACTTGTTTGAGGCTCGTAAATTCCAAAGCTACATTTACAAAGAATCAAACGTTTACGACCGTTTGATTATGGAATATGCAACAGGTATTGACGGCTTGCTGGAAAGCGACAGAGTGAAGAACGAAATCTTTACTTTCGAGCATGATTTGTGGAACTACTAATTTGTACCAAAAGAAATATTTAAAGGGCTGCAACTTTGCAGCCCTTTTTTTTGCTCTTTATTGTAATATCACCTACTTTCGCACCGCTTTTTGAAAAGCCTCGCTTTTCTATGGCAACTATCTTTCAAAAACAACAAAATAATAAATTAAGAACATGGTAGAGGTTCGCGCAGAAGAAATATCTGCAATCTTACGTGAGCAGCTTGGCAACTTCAAAACGGCTGCTGAATTAGAAGAAGTAGGTACGGTATTGCAGGTGGGTGACGGTATTGCCCGCGTGTATGGTTTAACCAACGCCCGTGCGGGAGAATTGGTACAGTTTGAAAGCGGTGTAAAAGCCATCGTTTTGAATCTGGAAGAAGACAACGTTGGTGTGGTACTGATGGGACCTTCCGACAGAATTAAAGAAGGCGATACCGTTCGCAGAACAGGTGTAATCGCATCAATCAAAGCCGGAGATGGTTTGTTGGGTCGTGTTGTAAACACTTTGGGTGAACCGATTGACGGCAAAGGACCAATCAGCGGTGATTTATATGAAATGCCTTTAGAGCGTAAAGCTCCCGGTGTAATCTATCGCCAACCCGTAAATGAGCCATTACAAACAGGTATCAAATCTATTGATGCCATGATTCCTATCGGTCGCGGTCAGCGTGAGTTGATAATCGGTGACCGTCAGGTTGGTAAAACTGCTGTTGCAATTGATACTATCGTCAACCAAAAAGAGTTTTACGAAAAAGGCGAGCCGGTTTATTGCATTTATGTTGCTTGCGGTCAAAAAGCATCTACGGTAGCGCAAGTGGTAAAAGTATTGGAAGATAACGGTGCAATGCCTTACACAGTTATTGTGTGTGCCTCTGCTGCCGACCCTGCTCCTTTACAATTCTACGCGCCATTTGCAGGAAGTGCGATTGGTGAATTTTTCCGTGATACAGGTCGTCCGGCATTGATTGTGTATGATGATTTATCGAAACAAGCGGTAGCTTACCGTGAGGTATCATTGTTGTTGAAACGCCCTCCGGGACGTGAGGCTTACCCCGGTGATGTATTCTATTTGCACAGCCGTTTATTGGAAAGAGCAGCGAAAATTAACGCCAACATTGAGGTTGCAAGCCAAATGAATGATATTCCTGACAGCATTCGTCATTTGATAAAAGGCGGTGGCTCATTAACTGCATTGCCGATTATCGAAACGCAGGCGGGAGACGTTTCGGCATATATTCCAACCAACGTGATTTCTATTACTGACGGGCAGATTTTCTTGGAGTCAGGTTTGTTCAATTCCGGTGTTCGTCCGGCAATTAACGTGGGTATCAGTGTAAGCCGCGTGGGTGGTAATGCGCAAATCAAGGCGATGAAAAAAGTTGCCGGCACATTAAAGCTTGACCAGGCTCAATACCGCGAATTGGAGGCGTTCAGCAAATTCGGTTCTGATTTGGATGCCGCTACAAAAGCAGTTTTGGATAAAGGTGCGCGCAATGTGGAAATTTTGAAACAACCTCAATTCACTCCATATTCAGTGGATAAGCAAATTGCTATTCTTTTCATCGGAACAAAAAATCTTGCAAAGAATGTTCCTGTGGCTAAGATGCGTGCTTTTGAAAAAGATTTCCTTACTCAGTTAGAAACCCGTTTCCCTGATGTATTGAAAGCCTGCCGTCAGCCGCTAACCGATGAAGTGGAAAAAACTTTGGCTAAGTTAGCTGAAGACGTTTCATTGCAATACAAATAGGCTTAACGGTCTTATGATAAATTAAAGCGGGTTTGTCCCGCTTTTTTTTTGCGGGTAGATGAAGCAAAAAGCAGTGTAACATTTGATATTATTGCATAGCAAATATGCGTTTTATGCCAACCGAACAACTCAAAAAAAAATATCAAGAACTCGAACTCAAACTTCATCCTGATTGTAAAAAATTATTGGATGAATGGAGTGAATTGAAGAAAAAATATTCGGGCGAAACTTTCGGGTTTCAGGTGCGCGACAAAATGTTGCAGTTGCCTTTCACTTACAAATCGCTGAGCGGAACGAACATCCGAAAAGTTTACCTGCCGCGTTACAGCGATTGGGGCGATATTCTCAAATGGCAGTTGCAGGAAAATGTGCCGGGCGAATTTCCATACACGGCAGGCGTGTTTCCGCTCAAGCGCGAAGGCGAAGACCCCACGCGCATGTTTGCGGGCGAGGGCGGTCCCGAGCGCACCAACAAACGTTTTCATTATGTGTCGTTGGGGCAGCCCGCGCACCGTTTGTCAACCGCTTTCGACAGCGTTACGCTCTATGGCGAAGACCCCGATTTGCGCCCCGATATTTACGGCAAAATCGGCAATAGCGGTGTGAGCATTGCTACGGTTGATGATGCGAAAAAACTTTACAGCGGCTTCGATTTATGCAGCCCGAAAACTTCGGTGAGCATGACGATAAACGGACCTGCGCCAATCATTCTTGCGTTTTTTATGAATGCTGCGATTGACCAACTGTGCGAAAAATATATTGAAGAACAGAAAATAGAAAATAGAAATCAGAAATCAGAATTAAATCCAAAATACGATGGAGAACTTCCCGAAGGAAATAATGGTTTAGGCTTACAACTGTTAGGTTTAAGCGGCAGCGATGTTCTTCCGAAAGATGTTTATGAAAAAATAAAAGCCGAAGCATTGTCTTCTGTTCGCGGCACGGTGCAGGCGGATATTCTGAAAGAAGACCAGGCGCAGAACACCTGCATTTTTTCTACCGAATTTTCGTTGAAGCTGATGGGCGATGTGCAGGAATTTTTTATTCAAAACAAAGTGCGGAATTTTTATTCGGTGAGCATCAGCGGTTACCACATTGCCGAAGCGGGCGCGAACCCGATTACGCAGTTGGCTTTCACGCTTGCCAACGGTTTCACTTACGTGGAATATTATTTAAGTCGCGGCATGAAGATTGACGATTTCGCGCCTAATCTTTCGTTCTTTTTCAGCAACGGAATGGATCCCGAATATTCGGTGATTGGTCGCGTGGCGCGCAGGATTTGGGCGAAGGCGATGAAACACAAATACAAAGCTAACGAGCGTTCGCAAAAGCTGAAATACCATATTCAAACAAGCGGACGCAGCTTGCACGCGCAGGAAATTGATTTCAATGATATTCGCACAACATTGCAGGCGTTGTATGCCATTTACGATAACTGCAATTCACTTCACACGAATGCTTACGATGAAGCGATAACAACTCCAACAGAAGAAAGCGTTCGCAGGGCGATGGCGATACAACTCATCATCAACCGCGAATTGGGCACGGCAAAAAATGAAAATCCGAATCAGGGTTCTTTCTTAATTGAAGAAATGACTGCGCTGGTGGAAGAAGCGGTGCTGACGGAATTTAAGCGCATCACCGAGCGCGGGGGCGTTTTGGGCGCAATGGAGCGCATGTATCAGCGCAATAAAATACAGGAAGAAAGTTTGTATTACGAACATCAAAAGCACACGGGCGAATTTCCGATTGTGGGCGTGAATACTTTTCTTTCCAAGCAGGGTTCGCCAACCATCATTCCGAATGAAGTAATTCGCTCAACAACGGAAGAAAAAGAATTTCAGATTAACGCGCTTAATGCTTTCAAAAAACGCCATGCTAAAAAAAGCGCGGAAGCATTGAAACGCCTGCAACAAGTCGCCATCAGCAACGGCAACCTCTTTGCCGAACTGATGGAAACCGTAAAGGTTTGTTCGCTCGGGCAAATTACTCATGCGTTGTTTGAAGTGGGCGGGCAGTATAGGAGGAGTATGTAATTAGAAGTAAATGCAGTTGATGTTATCATCACAACTGCGACAAAAATTAAGAAACCTCTTATTCAAGAACGACATAAGTTTTTTCCTGTTTGCCATAAATTTCGTAGTCCAAACTAAATTGCTTCCCTGTTAGTTTGTGCTTAAATCCTCCAACAATTTCTATGGGATTCTTCCCTTTTGATAACCTGACAAGTTTTTGAATTTTGTTATCTACGATTCCAACGCATAATCCGTTTTTTAATTCGCAAGAGTTCAAAAAACAGTTTTCCAAACTTTGACTATACCACCTTATATGAATAGTATCTTTCAATAGAAATTCATTGAGTGTTCCATCTTCATTAAACTTTTTGCGTTTAATCAGAACAGAAAAATTGCCTCTTGAAGGTCTATAACCCCAACAAACATACTCAACGTGATTATCTACATCAGAATATGAGCTATCGGTATAAAAATCTCCATTAAGCCGCACAAGCTTGTAGGTTAATCTCTCTTTCCAGAACATCTTCTGCTCATTACAGTAAATGGTATCGTCAACCGAACAAAAATTGAATTCTGATTGCAAATAATCACTGCCGCCATCGTTTTCATAAATTTTCCAGCATCCGTCAATTAGTCCATGCTTTACAACACCATGAATTTTTAAGCGTGGATTTTTGTCTTTAAAAATGAGATGCCCTGAGTAGGGTTTGCCGTCCTTGTAAACTTTAATACTTCTGTAATAATATGGCATCTCCAAAAAGTCCAAGTCCCACAACAAAGTATCCTTGTCTTGAAACAGCATCTCAAATCCTTTCAAAGCCAACTCGTGAGTATCATGAGAATATTTGACATCCGAAGAGTTTTCTATTTTGTTGTTCAGCATATTCGTTTGGTTGCAACAACAGAATAACATAGAAGCAAAAAAAACTCCTATTAGGATGCAATCATTTTTCAGACCATCTTTTTTAAGCGCCATGAGGCGCAATATTAGCGCATTTTCAGTCGTTGGTATTATGGATGCTATGTCTTTGCCGCACTAAGAAGTCAGTTTACAGCTAAACCGCTCCTTGACATGCACTTCAGAACATGTCTAAGAGTAATATATTTTGAATCAGAAGTCAGATAATTATAATACATTCAGATTTTTACTTCTATCATGAAAAAGAAATCTCCGTTACAACCGTATTCAAAATCAAAGAAAATAAAAACTCTTGAAAGAGAACTGTTACAAGTTTGTCTCGAAGCTGCACAAATGGAGATGTTGCAAGGAGAAAATCTTACTAAAGAAAAGAGTATAAGAAAATCAATGTTGGCTTTTAAAAAAGCAACCGTTGAAGACATGTTTAAATATTCCCGTAGTATTACTGTTGCAACAAATAATATAGAAAAGAAGAATTACAGAGTAGCTGAAAAAAGTTTTTCCTTGAAATACATGCTGCACGTATAGCGATATACAGCCACCAAATCATACAACTATTACTCATAGAGAACTTTGCTGGTAAAAAACTGAATCGAAAATTTGAATATCTTAGTGAACACGGCAAGCAAGCGTTTGGCTATGTAGTGTTTCTCTACAGTGATATTGCATTTTCTCTAAATGAATCGTTGGAAATTTTTCTCAGAGGGAGAAGCCTGCAAGCAGAAACTTTGTTTCGTCATTTTATGGAACTATTGGATATAGTTATACTCATTCTTTTAGATGAGGATTTTTTTCAGGCATACAGAATAATTCCAACGGATGAAACAGAAGCAAAAAAGCATTGGTATAAAACAAAGCCAAGCATAATAAATAAAAAGATTGAGGGGTACTTGAAATTAGTTGAGTTGCCTTCTGACTATCTAAAAGCAGTATTGACATACAGAAACGACACATACAGTCGTTATTCAAAAAGTGTTCATGGTTCGCTCATTGGTGTTATGTCCTCACTATATAAAGAGGATGACGATAACTGCATTATGAATCCATTTGCATTTAATAATAGTCTTGCCCCCTCTTATTTTCAACGCTTTGTTTTTTACAATTGGACAATGCTCTTTGTTTTAATGTTAGCCTTTATAAAGAAACACAACTCTCCGATGAATAAATTTGGTGATTTAGGCGGTAACTTCGTTAACTCATTTAAATATTTAGAGCATTTGAATAAAGTTATTACCATTAGATTAAAGAACTTGAAAGCAGATACAGAGAACTAAAAACATAAATTCTTTTCTTTGCAGAAGAATGTCCCGAAAGGCTTTCCGCGTATCCTAAAAGTATTGATTATCTTCGAAAAAAATTAAGCAATGGAACAGTTGGTAATAGATGTGAAGTCGGCAAAAGATGCCGCATTGATACGCGAGCTGATGAAGCGGTTTAAAAATGTAGAAGTAAATTCTTTTTCCACTTCGCTTAATGCCGCGCAAATACGCCAGCGCATAGAAGAAGGCATAAAAGATGCCAATGAAGGCAATGTAAAGCCGTGGAAAGAAGTGAAAGCCAAGCTGTTGAAACGCATACACGCAAAGGCAAAATGATATGCTGAAAGTAACGCTTACGCAAAGGGCACAAACTTCACTGGAAGAAATCACCGATTATTACTTAACGGAACATACCGAACAAAGAGCCGTCAAGGTGATTGAATCAATAGATGCAGCTTTTGAAAAAAATAGCCGTTGCACCGAAAAGTTACCCCGTTTGTTTTGATATTGAGCACCCTGTTGAAACTATCAGGCAGATAATTGTGCATCATACTTTCAAAGTTATTTACCGCATCCATGAAAATGAAATTGAAGTGCTTGAAATTTTTCATGGCAGAAGAAACCCTGAATGGCTGAAAGGGATTGGTCAATAGTATATCCCGCAAAATTACTCATGCGTTGTTTGAAGTGGGCAA
>CAZSEG010000070.1:0-4951 GCA_964605875.1 uncultured Chitinophagaceae bacterium | reverse complement strand
GCAAAAGAAAAGTAACCATCCTTGAGCCTGCCGTTGAAGGGGTGGCTCATTTTGCTTTGCAAAAATTACTGCATTAAACACTGTAACTAAAAACTGATTTCGAAAAACTCTTTAAATAAGCATTGCTCGCTCGGGCAAATTACTCATGCACTGTTTGAAGTGGGCGGGCAGTATAGGAGGAGTATGTAGTATATTTTTTTAATTCAACGCTTTCTATCAAACATAAAAAAAGCGAGATAAGTAACAGGAATAAAAACACCAAGTCCGCCCATGATATAATAAGCGATAAGCTCATTACCACAATGTTTAGGATGTTGCCACGCTTTCTGAAAGCTGTAAACTATGAAGCCGTAATAGATAATAAGATGACTGATAAGAAAAATAATGCGAAGCGCAGACCGCTGAAATCTGTGAGATAAAAACCAACCAACCACCTGCGGAAGACAGCAAAATATAAGTATCCAGCCAAGTAAAAATAACACAGCGATATTGTTTAATGCAATAAATGTATAAAAAACGCTATTCAGTTAGCGAAGCACAGCTAAAGTAACGATACTTCGCAGCAGAGAGCCTTGAAAGTATTGATTATCTTCGGAAAAAATTAAGCAATGGAACAGTTGGTAATAGATGTGAAGTCGGCAAAAGATGCTGCATTGATATGCGAACTGATGAAGCGGTTTAAAAATGTAGAAGTGAATTCTTCCACTTCGTTCAGCGGTCGCAGACCCTGACGGTGGTTTAGACTATCTTAATATTTTGCCCAAAACATCCACTATCAAAGCAGGTATTTTTCTCAAGCCTTCAATGGTTTGGGCAGGGTGAAACAGCAAGCCGGTTACAAGCTGCGGAACTACCCCTAAAACTTCAAGCGCGATTGCTGCTAAGGGTAAAATCAAATAAGCCCAAACAGGAAATTTGAACTTGGTTGACACACCAGTTGTCAAAATTTTAAGTGTCGCAAACACCCTTTCTTTGTAATGCCACAGTATCAAAAAAACTAAAAGCAAATAATAAGAAAGTCGCCAATAGAAGCCTTGCATTTTAAGGTAGGTGATGTCAATTATCAGAATGTTTGCAAGGATGGGAATAGCAAGCAGTGCACCCAAAATTACTGTGCGATTGATGAGCAAAAGCAGCGCAGCAACAATCTGCGAAACACCAACAAATGTGTTGAATGGTTCGTGACTGAATAAGTACCACGAAAGCCTGAAAAGACTCAGGTCTTTTACGGGCGTTGCCATTTCTTCGGGAGAAATACCGAATTGCCCGCCCGTCAGCTTACCCCAACCGTAACTCAAAAATGTCCACGCAATCAGTACCCTTGCAGAGAGCATCAAATAGTCCCAAAGTTTTTGTTTGGTTGCCGGCACTTCGTAAAAATAGTAAAATCACAAAATCGCTTCCTTCATTACCATTCCGTTAAATAAAAACTTCGCGCTTTGCAACTTCACAAAATCATTACTTTCGGAACGCAAAACGCAAAGACAAAATATGAAAACAACTTTTCTCTCATTAGTTTTTATTGCATCAGCCATCACCATTTTTGCCCAGTCGAACGGCGCGAGTCGCTCGGTTTTAGACCCCGCTTACGAACCGTTTTATCATGGTGTGGCGAGTGGTGACCCGCTGCCCGACAGAGTAATTCTGTGGACGCGCATCACCACTTCTGCGCTTACCGAAACCGTTATATGGCAAATTGCAACTGATGTAAATTTCAGCAACGTTGTAAACAGCGGCTCAGTAACTACCGATGACTCAAAAGATTTTACCGTAAAAGTAGATGCCACAGGCTTGCAGGAAAACACTTGGTATTATTATCGTTTCAACGGACAAGGAAAATATTCCATCACCGGCAGAACGCGCACTGCACCGGCTTCGGGCGTTACCAATCTGCGCTTTGCGGTGTTGAGTTGCGCCAATTTTGCCAACGGATATTTTCATGTGTATAAAAACATTGTGGACAGAAACGAAGTGGATGCCGTGCTGCATCTTGGCGATTATTTATACGAATATAAAAAGGCATCGCTTGTGCCGAACGACACCACCCGCAACCACGAACCCGACAAAGAAATTCTTACGCTTGCCGATTATCGTATGCGCCATTCGCAATATAAATTGGATGAAGACCTGCGCGAGTGCCACCGACAGTTTCCGTTCATCTGCGTGTGGGACGACCACGAAACCGCCAACGATAGCTGGAAAGGAGGCGCGGGCAATCACACGCCCGCCACCGAAGGCGACTGGTACGAAAGGAAAGGCTACGGCATAAAAGCGTATTTTGAATGGATGCCGTTGCGCCCGGTTTCGCCCACAAACGACACAAGCATTTACCGCACATTAAGTTTTGGCAATCTTGCCGATGTGATTATGGTGGACACCCGTTTGGAAGGTCGCGATGAGCAGGTGCCGGGGCAGGTAGTGCCGCAATCCAACACCACTTTGCAGGACAGCACAAGAACTTTGTTCGGTGCGCCACAATTGGCATGGTTCAACAATCAACTGAAAAATTCCACCGCTACGTGGAAAATTGTAGGCAATCAGGTAATGGTTGCTCCGCTTACCATCGGCACTTCTATCGTAAATCCCGACCAGTGGGACGGCTATCCTTTCGACCGGAAAAAAGTGTTTGATAATATTCTTGACAACAACATCAGCAATGTGGTTTTCCTGACGGGCGATATTCACACTTCGTGGGCAAACGATGTGCCTTACGACCGCAGTATTTACAACGCAAGCACGGGGGCAGGTTCTGCGGCTGTGGAGTTTGTTTGCACCAGCGTTACCAGCGGCAATGAATTTAACGTAAGTACCGCTTTGATTCAGGCGAGCAATCCGCACATGAAATATATTGATTTGACAAAACGCGGCTATGTGTTGTTAGACATCACCGCCAGCCGCACACAAGGCGATTGGATTCACGTTTCCAACATCACCCAAAAGCCTTTTACGGCAAGTGTTTCAGCATCATGGGCAGTGAACGAGGGCGAAAGATTTTTGCGTATGGCGGTGTCGCCAATTGCTGCCCGAGCCAATATGCCGAATCTTGCAACCGCGCCTACTTCGGTTGGCAGCAACATCAAAACCGATATTGTTTCGCTGATGTGCTATCCCAATCCTTTTGCCAAAGAAATTCAGTTGCAGTATTATTTGTTTGAAGCAGGAAATTCAATCGCAACAGTGTTTGATAAAAGAGGGAAAAAAGTTTTTGAACAGCCGCTGCCGGGCAATACCATCGGTTTGCACGAAGCCAACCTGCAATTAGAAAAACTGAGCAAAGGAAATTACATCGTGCAGATTGTTACGCCAAAAGGAACTGTTGCTAAGGAAGTAATAAAAGTAGAGTAGAAGGATTGAAGATGTATGATTTTTTGATTTAAGATATAACTATTGACTATCTAAAAATGAAAGACAATATTCAAACTGTTGCCCTGCCTTTCATTGGCTGTTTTCCCCTCTTGTTGAAGCGAAGCGGAAATCCCGCTGTTCGGGAAGAGGGGCAGGGGTGTGTAATACATTAAATAATTTCTCATGATACAAAAGGCTTTCAACTTTAAGAAATGGATAGATGAACACCGCCATCTTTTGAAACCACCGGTGATGAATCAGGTGGTGTATAAAGACAATGATGATTTCATTGTGATGGTAGTGGGCGGACCCAACAAGCGCAAAGATTTTCACTACAACGAAACCGAAGAATTTTTCTATCAGTTGGAAGGAAATATTGTGGTGAAAATTGTTGAAGACGGCAAAATTGTTGATGTGCCGATTAACGAAGGCGATATTTTTCTGTTGCCCGCGCGCGTGCCGCACTCGCCCCGCAGAACCGAAGGCAGCGTGGGTTTGGTGATGGAAATAAAACGCCAGAAAGAAGTATTGGATGCCTTTCAGTGGTATTGCGAAAGTTGCAGCAATTTATTGTATGAAGAAAAATTGCCCGTGCAGGATATTGTAAAAGACCTGCCCGTAGTGATGAACAAATTCTACGCTTCCGAAGATTTGCGCACCTGCAAAAAATGCGGTGCGGTGATGGACGCGCCTGTGTAATTAACGTGCGTTTTGGATTAGCGGCAATGGCAGGACACCGCACAACCCCGACTGTCTGACCTTTCAATAATCTGTAAATTTGCAGTCGAAATAATCGCAACCAAAATATGACTACACTCTTTATTAAAAATATGGTTTGCAACCGCTGTATTATGGTGGTGCAAAACGAATTGGATAAATCAGGTTTGAATGTAAAGAGCATCAAACTTGGGGAAGTAACATTGGATAAAGAGCTTACACCCGAAGAAAAAAACAAATTGGATAAGGTTTTAATTCCGTTAGGTTTTGAACTCATTGACGATAAAAAAGCCGTATCATTGAAAAGATAAAAAATATAATTATTGACCTTGTGCATCATCAAGACAACGGTGCCAAAACAAACCTTTCAGATATATTAAGCAGCCAACTGCATCACGATTACAATTATTTATCCAACCTGTTTTCAGAGGTAGAGGGTACAACCGTTGAAAAATATTTTATTGCTCAAAAAATAGAAAAAGTGAAAGAGCTATTGGTATATGATGAAATGTCTTTGAGTGAAATTGCTTTCCGTCTGAACTATTCGAGTGTGGCGTATTTGAGCAATCAATTCAAAAAAGTAACAGGACTGACACCGAGCCATTTCAAACAAATAAAAGAAGATAAAAGGAAGCCGTTAGATAGTTTGTAAATCTTACGAATTAAATACAAAATTCCACAACAGATACCACTCATATAATTGCCATTTTTGCAGTATAAAATAAAAGTAGAAATATGGCAACTCAAAATAAAACCATCACAAAAACCTTTCCCGTATTGGGAATGAGCTGTGCCTCTTGTGCAGGCAGTGCCGAAAGTATTGTGAAGCATCAGCAAGGCGTTATCCATGCGGAAGTGAACTACGGCACGGGCAATCTTACGGTAGAAT
>CAZSEG010000069.1:0-16057 GCA_964605875.1 uncultured Chitinophagaceae bacterium | reverse complement strand
TGCTTCAACGCTCAAGTCAGCAACAAATCTGCGGGTTAAGTTTCCAAATACGCGCAATGAATCGCTGATATTATCTTCTTTAGGCTGAACAATGTGATAAGCTGCAAAACCTGCATTCAGTTTCACTTTGTCTTTGATATTTGAACGCCAGTAAAGACCTGCATTGAAATCGAAGTTGTAGAACCCGCGAAGCAATTGCTCGTTTGTGAAGTTTGCCAAAGACTGGTCGTGCCCGCGGAACTGGTCTGCAAAAATCGGGTCTTCAATGCGTTTTTGCATATAAGCACCTTGCATAGCAAACGACAAACGGTGTTTGCCTTCTTTACCGAAACCTTTGTGGTAACCGGCAGTTAATGACACATTGGTAACAGCCAAACCTGCCGCACCCGAACGGTCTTGATAAAAGCCAACGCCAATTGCCAGTTTATCCGTGCGCAAGTATCCTTCTAATAAGGACACATCCACATCTGCTCCGATTGTTTGATAAGCGGATCTGCCCAACGGGTTGTTCCACTGGTTGCGATACAATGCCGCAACTCTGAAAGTTCCATCATAATTACCAACCAGTGCAGGGTTCATTGCCGATGCAAAAGTGTAGTATTGCGAAAGGTGAATGTCTTGAGCAGATGCTGATACTGCTACAAATGTTGCTGCTGCAACCAAGAAACTACGCAGGCGTATATTTATTACCATAGCCAAATAATTTGTTTTGTCTGTGCGCCAAAGATAGAAAAGTTCGGATATGTGCAAGAGGTTGGCTCCTTTTTTAGAAAAAAAATTTCGGGTTGCGGGAAATATCAATGCCGGATAATCAGCCGCTTTGCAGTGCTGTTGCCACTTTGCAGCATTTTTACAAAATAAATTCCCGAAGAAAATTTTTCTGTTGAAATTGAAATACTACCCGAAAAAATCTCTTTTGAAACCAATTCTCCAACACTCGAATAGATTTCAACCGTGCTTGTTTCCGTATTTTGAGAAGCTATAATCACCTGATTCCGCGCAGGATTCGGGAACAAATTCCATGTGAAATCTGCATTTGTCTTTTCATCAATTCCACTCGGGTCAATTTGAACGGAAGAGAAGAAATTCAACCCGCCCAAACTGTTTCCAACTATAAAATCGGGTTTGCCATCGCCATTAAAATCTGCCATTGCGATGGTTGATTTTTGCCCTACATCCTTTTTTAAGAAATTGGAATCCAACAGTGCAAACGCGCCTCCGCGCAGTTGATTGGGCGAAACATAATATTGAAATACCGTTCCGCGATTTGACCCCGTGTATAAAAACAGCGAATCGTTTTGTTTGTGAATAAAAGGTTGTGCAGAGCCTTCAATTTCATACTGCCCCCGCAAACTGATTTTGCCAAATTCCAACACAACAGAATCTTTGTGAAAGGCAGGAACGGTTGGATTGCCATAATTTATATACCAGTTAATTGTTCCATCCCTTCTGCCTACAATTAAATCGTTATCGCCATCGCCATCTATATCATATATGTAAGGCGCAGCATTTACCGATGCATCAATATTGAAATACTGAGGCGAGGTCATGGCTGAAAAGCCGGCAGCAGTTGTTCCCGTATTTTTAAAAAGGTGCAGGTAGCCCGAAGCATCGCCCAAGAGTAAATCTTTCTTGCCATCGCCATCCAAGTCGCCAAAAGCAGGTTGCAACTGACGCAAAAGAAAGTTACCGATATTGGCATAATCATCAGTAACCAATTTGAATGAGGGAGCGGTATTTGTGCCGATATTTTCGAGCAGCGCAATCTGCGATTTTGCAGTTTGATGTTGCTGTGTGTAATAAGTATCATTTCCAACAAAAATATCTAACAAGCCATCACCATTGTAATCGAAAACTGCCACTTTTGAATTAGTGCCGAAATCTAAAATTTCACTCACTAAAAAAGAATCGGTTTGATAGCGAAAATCGTAATTGGTATTGCTGCCTGCATTTCTATACCACATCACATTTTTAATGTTGCGATAAGAGCCGCGCGCATTTGGGGCAACCAACAAATCATTTGCTCCGTCATCATCGGCATCAACTAAATAAGCTGCGGGAAAAACAGGCATATTGATGGATACGTTATATGCGGGAAAAATAGTGTCGTAGCTCACCATATTTGCATTTACGGAATCACCGCCATTGTGCAGATAAATCATTGTGTTGTAAACAATATCACCCAACACCAAATCCATATCGCCATCGCCTTCTTTATCAAAAGCACAAATGGTTGAACCCGCGTGCCTGCCTGCATCGCTGCCTTCCATACCGCCCGTTTTGCAGGCAGCTAAAATGATAGTGTTATCCGATGCGCCTTCAAAAAACCTTCCCCAACACAGGTCTAAATAATCTGCCTCAAAAATCAGGCTGTCTGCGCCAAAACCTCTTTCTACCGATTGGTTTTCGTAATATTCAACATTTGCCGCAAAATTCCCAAAGGAAAGAATATCCATATCGCCATCTCCGTTCACATCAACTATACCCGGAATATCATCCGTAAGCACATAAACATTTACAGGATTTCCATTATCGTTGTAAGCCAGGAAATCTGTAAGCAAATTCCCTTCATTATCATATCTGCCTGTAATAAACTCAAAACTCAAAACTCCGTTATTTCTGCTGCCTCTGTAAACTCTGATGCCGCCATTTGCCCAACAAAAAATATCCGGCACTCCGTCTTTGTTATAGTCGCGTATCAATGCCCAGTTTTCTATTTCGGGCAACATGGCTTCATACTCTGGCGCATATTCATAATTGCCGTTTCCTTTATTTAAAAAAGTATAGGCTTTGTCTCCGCTGCGGTCAAAAACAAACAAATCTTGTTTGCCATCGTTATCTAAATCGGCAGGCGAAAATTGAGGTGCATCCATGCCGCCCACCCAGGGGTTTTTCAATGCAACATTATTTTTTGAAACAGGAATGGAGAGGGTTTGGTAAAAAGGCTGAGATGAAACTTTTGTAAAATAAATTACACTTAGAAAAAAGTAAATAAGAATTCTCATATCAATTTTTGATGCACTATTATGATGAGGTAAGTTTTATTTTGGTTGCCGTGTAAAGGTATTGAATCAAATTTAATGGAGTGTGTATTAACTTTTAAGAAGTGCGTTAGCAATACCAAGTCTGACCAAGGTCAGACCGAGTTAAATTACTCCAACTCATACTGCAATTTCAACAACTTGCTGTAAGTGCCATCCTGCAAATTGGAGAGTTCCTTATGCGTTCCCTGCTCCACAATTTTTCCTTTATTGATTACAAGAATTTTATCGGCTTCGCGAATGGTGCTGAGGCGATGGGCAATGATAAAAGTGGTTCTGCCTTTCATCAATTCCTGCAAAGCATCTTTCACCAATTTTTCAGATTCTGCATCCAACGCGCTGGTGGCTTCATCCAAAATCAAAATTTTGGGATTGCGCAAAATTGCCCGCGCAATGGCGATGCGTTGCTTTTGTCCTCCGCTAAGTTTTACGCCTCTTTCGCCAACTGCCGTTTCTAATTTTTCGGGAAAGGATTCTATAAAATCGAATGCGTTTGCTTTACGCGCGGCTTCACGAATTTCTTCGGATGTGGCATCGGTTTTTCCGTAGGCAATATTTTCAGCAATTGTGCCGCCAAACAAAATCACCTCTTGCGGCACCATGCCAATATTTTTGCGCAATGCTGCAAGCGTGAAAGATGAGAATGGTTTATCGTCAATCAGAATTTCTCCGCCATCGGGTTTGTAGTAGCCGCTCAATAATTTAATAATTGTGGATTTGCCCGAGCCGCTCGGACCAACCAAAGCAATTTTTTCTCCCTGATTGGCGGTGAATGAAAGGTTCGTAAACACGGGCATTCCCTTCCGTGCGGGATATGCAAAACTGATATTGCTGAAAGTTACTTTGCCTTGAATGTTGGCTGCATCATTCGCCTCGCGAATGTTTACCTCGCTTTTTTCTTCAAGAATTTCATTGATGCGCTCGCCTGCGCCAACAGTTTTTTGAATCACAGAATAGCTTTCGCTCAAACCCGCCAACGAACTGCCAATAAAAATGGTGAACAACAAAAATTCAATCAGTTGCCCCATAGTCAAACCGCCCGAAGCAACAATACTCAAGCCCTGCCACACGATTAAAACCACACCGCCTATCAAAGCAAAAATGATAAACGACACAAATGCCGCGCGATACTTTGCCGCATACAACGCAACATCCGCCACTTTCAATACTGCCGCGCCATAGCGGTTGGTTTCGTAGTGTTCATTTGTGTAAGATTTCACCACATCTGCCGCCTGAAAAGTTTCCTCAACAATGGTGGTTGAAAACGCAAGCGCATCCTGACTTTGGCGCGATAGCTTTCTGATGAACTTTCCGAAAATCACTGCACTGAAAATCAGCGGAGGAAAGGTGGCAATCATCACCAAAGTAAGTTTTATGGAAATGGTGAAAAGGAACGGAATACAAACAATTGGCAACACCAACTGCCGCACAAACATGGCAAGATTAAAACCAAGCGCTTCCTGCAATTGCGTTACATCGCTGCCGATGCGCGAACTTAAATCGCCCGTGCGGTTATTTTCAAAAAACGAAATGGGAAGAGTGATAATTTTTTCATACAACTGCCTGCGAATATCGCTCATGCTGCGCTGGCTGACAATTTCAAACAAGCGGATTCTGAAATAAGAAAACACACTTTGAATACCCAGCACACCGCCCAAAATCAAGCCGAGTTTTGTAAGCATTTCACTGCTCATGCTGCTGCTGTTTGCGGCATCAATCAATTGCCTGAAACCCATCGGCAGCACAGACACTACGGCTGTTGAAATCACCAGACAAACCATGCCTGCAATGAAGTGCCATTTGTAAGGAAGTATGAAACGATAAATTCTTAACGAGTGGGTTATTTCATTCCACTTCAACCTTCGCTTTTCGGTATTTTCAGCCATTAACTTGTTTCTGTTTTAGCAGCACAACATTACCACGAATGAACAATAGTTGTATTTTAAAAGTTGGGATAGCAATTTGGTTGGAATGAAGGAATACCGGAATAAATTTCAACTTCATTATTTCATTTTTGAAAGCTATTTCTGAAGATTAAAACTAAAATACAATTACCTGTTCGCCAACCACAATTCAGGATTGATTTTTTCTTTGCCTCTCCATATTTCTATATGCACTTTGGTGATGTTGTCTTCTTCATCATTGTAGAGTTTTCCAAGCGATTGTTTGGTGCTTACTTTTTGTCCCGTTTTTACTGTTGGCTCTTCAATATTTGAGTAAACGCTAAAGTAATCGCCATGCTTGATAATAATGCAGGTGTTGGTCGTTGGCAAGGAAAATACACTCACAACAGTGCCTTCAAACAAAGCGCGGGCTTCGCTGCCTGCAGTGGTTTTAATATCAATGCCGTTGTTTTCAATTATCACACCTTTTAATGTAGGATGTTCTTGTTTACCAAATCCTGAAATGATGTGCCCGCGCGTAACGGGCCACGGCAGCTTGCCGCGATTGCTCACAAAATCATTGCTTAACGCACGTTCATCGGGAGTTAATGGAATTGGCTCGTAATCGGCTTTTGTTGAGGGAGGCGTTTCCACTTTTGTGCCGCTTGCTTTTGCCAATTCTTCGGCTTTCTTTTTCGCAAGGCGAATTTCTTCGGCAATAATGAGTTCAATCTTTTTATTCAGGTTGCGAATGGCTTGTTGTTTCTGCTCAAACTGCCTGCGTAGTTTTTTCTCCTGGTCGCTGAGTTTTGCAACAATATTTGTTTGTTCCCGCTTTTCGCGAATCAACTCTTCCTGCTGCTTGTTTTCTTCGGAGAACACTTCTAACTGCTCTTTCTTGTTTACTTCCAACAACTTCTTTTTTACTTCCAATGCAGCTACTTCGGTTTGCAGTTGCTTGGCTTGAATGCGTCTGAAATCGGCAACTTTGCGTAAAAGTCTATAGCGGGTAACGGCATCATTAAAATTATTTGCCGATAAAATGAATAACATTTCGCTTTGTAAAGTGAGGTTGTGATATGCTTTGCGCAGCATTTCGGCATACTCCACTTTCATCTTCTGCACTTTCAGATTTTGGGCTTCAATGTCACGCTGCGTTTCTTTGATGTCGCCTTCAATTTCGCGCAGTTGATAACGCAGGTTATCTATCAGTTTTTCGCGCGATTTAATTTTTGCCTGCAAAGATTGCAACTCGCCAAGCGATTGTTTTTTCTTTTCGGAAGTGGAATTGATGATGGCTTCAATTTCTTTGATTTCCTGTTGCAGTTGCTTCATTTGCTGCTGCAACTGATTCTTTTTTTGCTGTGTGTTTTGCGAAAAAGATTGATAACCGAAATTCAATAACACTAACAGCAACGCAAACCGCAAAAAATTTTGCAGCAGAGAGATTTTATATGCGTTTGTAGCTATCATTTACTTCTAAAGGAAACGTAAGCGGCTCGTCTATCGTATATCGCTGCACTTCCATGTTTATTTTCATCTTCTGCAAACCACGGTTTACCTCAATGAAACGCAAAAATGAAAATGCGCTGCCGCTTAAATTCCTGTAATCGCCAAAAGTAATTTTCAAATCCTGCTTTATGAGTTGGTCTGCCAACAACAAATCAAGCGTTGTATAATTTTGACGATGCAGCGTTGCAGTTTGCCGAAGATTTGTGTTTTGAAAATTCAAAATCAAAAGCGAATCGGCTTCATAAATGCGGTGTTCGGCAGGTTCTACATTTACTAACTGTCCAATCAATAAATTTTGCAAGGCATCATAACCCGAACTTAGCGGAACAACTTGGTTCAGATAAGAAACAGGGCGCACCAAATACTCACGAGTGAGTTTGTTGAGCAGAAAAACAGAGTCTCGGGTTACAATCATCCTCGCACCTTCAATGCCGAAAATGCCTGTAAGTGAAAGCCAGATAATACTGTCTTTTTTGATGCGAATGTGTGCCGTAAAATCCTGCTGCATTTTTCCATCGTCATAAAACACTTTGCAGCGCATGGAAAGATTGTTGAACTGTAATTGCTGTTGCCTGATGAAGGAAAAAGTATTGTAGAAAAAAGTGTCGCTGACTGATGGTTCTGTGGCAATAACAGTTATTGGAGCAAGATGTTTTTTCGATTTACAGGATGGAAGAGTTGAGAGAGAAAAAAGAAAAAAAGAAAAAAGAAAAAAGTTGCTTGGTGTAAATATTTCGCGCAGGGAAGCAGAAAAGAATTTTTTCATCGCCTGCAAAAGTAAGTAAATTACTCCTCAACATATTTCCCGCCTGTGCTTGCATCTTGTGATGCAAAGACAGCAAATACCAACTTTGGTTAAAAGCATTGATAATTTACATTTGATTTCTTGGCTTTCTATTTTTAATTTGTTCTATGAAATTTCTTCACATTGCTATTCTTCTATTCACACTCCATTTATGTGCTTGCACAAAGTATGCACAGGTTATATACACTGCACCTCATCCATCTTCAACAAATTTGAGAGACGATGGAGAAAAATTTGTCTTTGAAAATGATACAGTGAGAATTGTTTACAGCTTTTGGCAAAATAGAGGGGTAATGTCTTTTGGAATTTTTAATAAGTTGGAAATTCCTATGTATATAGATTGGAAGAAAAGTTCTTACATAGACAGGAGTATGAAGTTGGATTATTATAGAGAAAGGGAAGTAAGAGTTTCTGCTTCTGAAACACAATACTTCTTCAATACAAACAACAATGGAAATCTTGTAACTGTTCCATTTATGTTCTCAAATGCGTTAGGCGTTCAAACTGTTTCCAAAGAAGAAAGAGTAACTTTTATTCCACCTAAATCTGGAATAGTAAGAAATTATTTCAGACTGTTTTCAAGAGATACCTATTTTAAAATTGATAACTCTATTGATGAAATTATATCTACTCCAAAATCGAATCGTCAAATTAAAGTGAAATCAATATCAGCAACACCTGACAAATCAAAATATAAATTCAGAAACTTTCTTACACTTTCAACCAAAGAAAACTTTGAAAGCGAATTCTATGTAAATAATGAATTTTATGTAAACAAAGTAATAACTATGAAAAATGACGAGTTATTAGGAGCTTATGATGCTGAAAAAGATACGTTTGAGTATAGATTTAAAGATTATCGCTCTCTTTATATTCTCAACATAAACAAATCTTCACTTTTGGGAAAATAAGCATATCAGCTATTCAACATTTGCAATGTCGAATCTCATATCGTAGATTCTGTGAACTATAAAACACATAAAAAAACTACTACGTTCTTATGGACTACGTAGTACTCAGTAAGCCGGATGCGATACGGATTCGGAATTAGCGAAAAGGTGTACTGGAAAAAATATCGAATTATATTTGATGTGTAAAAAATTTGAACAATGGCTCTTTATGTAATTGATATTGATGAGCGCAAACCGAGAGGTAAAGCATTTAAAACGCTGCTTGAAAATGAAAGCGCGGCAAAACTTTTTACTATGCGCGAATACGAAACAGTAGAAGAGAAAGTGATAGCCGATGCCATTCGCAAGGCGGAGAAAAGCCCTTTGCTTACTTATGAAGAGAGCAAAAAAGAATTTGCAAAACTTCGCAAACGCAACAAGAAATGAAAGTTGGCGCGAGCAAGCAATTCTTCAGCAATCTTGCCGAACTGAAATCAAAGGATATTTTGGATGAAACTGAGTTTGTTTTCGACTTGGCGCACCAATGTCAGTTTGCAGAAGACATTTCCGGTTTTAAATGGCTGACTGGTTATCCGAGCTATGGTCGTATTGCTCTCGGTAAATATCGGATTGGTGTAAAAGTTTCGGGAAACAAAATTGACTTTCTTTGTATTTTACATCGGTCGGAAATTTATGAGCGGTTTCCATGAGGATGTTGTATCTGCTTTCGACATCTCAATATCAAATTTCACATCACTATGTTCTGCGAACCGGATAACGCAAAATAAGTCGGATGCAATACGGATTCGGAATTACTCCTCAACATATTTTCCTTCGGCAATTTTCCTGTCAATGGTTTTTGATTCGCTGTTGTTTTCTTTAGCGCGCTTCCAGTATTCCAACGCGCCTTTGCTATCTCCTAATTTAGATAGAATATCACCGTAGTGTTCCAATATGGTTGCACTTTTTTCGCCACCGTTTTTCAGGGCTTTTTCCTGCCATTCTTTTGCTTCTTTATAGTTGCCCATTTCAAACAAAATCCAAGCATAAGTATCTAAGAACGAATCGTTGTTTTCCTGCAATTTGTTGGCGTAAGCACTCATTTGTTTTGCCTTATCTAAGTTTACTTTTCGCAACGAAAGATAGTAGCTGTAATTGTTCAGAACAGTCGCGTTATCGGGGTCTAATTTCAATGCTTTATCAAATGCTTCATCCTATTCGGTGTGTTGCTTTTGGGTGTGATAAACATCTCCGATATTGGAAAAAATTTGCGCACGCAACTTGTCGTTATCCAAACTCATTTTTTCGCCCTTGCCATAACTTTTTAATGCGCTTTCATAATCTTTCAACTGGTTTTCCGCCAACCCTTTAAACAAATACGTTATCGCCTGATTCGGGAAAAATTCGAGCGATTCGGTAGTTATATCTTTCAGTGTTTTCCAATCGCGCTGCTGGTTGTAAAGGAAAAATAATTGCTGCCAAACGTTGTACACATCTTTCTGTAATTCAAGTGAGCGTTTGTAAGCAGCCAACGCAGTGTCCGACTGGTTATCTAAATTGTATAAATCGCCACGAACAGCGTGTGTTTTCGCCTCTTTGGGATGTGTGGCTGCAAGAATATCCGAAAGCATCAATGCCTCTGCGCGATTCTCTTTTTTAATGTCGAAAAACTGAATGTAAGGATAAAGCATTTTCACTTTTGCATCCACATTCAAACTCGGATTTGAGAAAATCTTTTTGAAAGTTTCTCTGCGCGCAGTTGAATCACCTTGCTTAGAACTGTATTCGGCAACTGCCAGCAAAGCCTGTGGATTTTCAGGGTCAATTTCCAGCACTCTTTTGTAAATCGGATATGCTTTTTCGCGCATATTGTTAGCGGTGTACAAGTCTGCCTGCATCAGCATAAAAGCAGGTTCATCGGGGTACGCATCTTCTAATTTTTTCAACTCTGCTATTGCCTTATCAAACTGATTCAGCGCAAGGTAAAGTCCTTTTTTTTGCGAGATAATGCCTTCATCAATACCGAATACTTTTTCAAACTGGTCATATACTTTAACTGCTTCCAAAGGCTGTTTTGTTTGAACATACAGGTAAGCCAAACTCATGTAAAAATCAGGGTCGTTCGGATATTGTTTCAGTAATTCACGATAAAGCACAATCGCATCTTTGGGTGAAGTACGCGCCAAAATTCCGCCCAAAAAATCTTTGTACCATTTGTTGGCAGGGTCATATTTTACAGCCATTTCAGCGGCTTCACGCGCCAACTGCATCTGCGCGGTGCTGAGATAAATTTGCCCCAACTGAAAATGGGCATCCGCACATTTGGCGTCAAGCATCAGCACTTCACGAAATTGCTTTTGCGCTGTTTCATAATCCTCAATCATTTTTGCGCGTTGAGCATCTAAAAACAACCTTTCAGTTTTTTCCTGCAAGGCTTTGTCTATCACTTCTGCGGCTGCTTTCTTCTTGCTCTTTTTTGCTTTGTCTTTTGGTGCAGAATGTGCGGAGAACGCTGTCGCTTCCGCACTGAAAAAGCAAATTAGAAATGCCGTAAGAACGACCATTTTTTTTCTGACAAAACTTTTGCAAAACACACCCCTAACCCCTCTCAAGAGGGGAACAACAGCCGCGTCCTCTTTGATCTTTGGTCTTTGGTCTTTGGTCATCTTCTGCTGTAATATTCTCTGAATCTTCATTCTGTTATTCCTGTATAATCGCC
Source organism: uncultured Chitinophagaceae bacterium (assembly GCA_964605875.1). Lineage (GTDB taxonomy): Bacteria > Bacteroidota > Bacteroidia > Chitinophagales > LD1 > UBA7692. Next base: position 5,207 of record CAZSEG010000069.1, on the reverse strand, counting down.
AACACTAAGGTCGGTAAACTTGCCTTGCAAATTAACGTAGTTACCTACTATACTGTTGTGAATTAACTGATTTTTTACAGAAGATTGGGATTGTATGATGCTGTTGCGCACAATGCAATCTTCCACAACGGTGTTTTTACCGATAGAAACATGAGGTCCAATCACACTGTTCACGATGCGCGTGCCTTCATCAATAAAAGCCGGTTGAATAATTACACTATTTTCTATTACCGCTTTTTCACTCACTAAATTTTCATCTTTAATGAAGTCGAGATAACGTTGGTTGGTATCTACTGTTGCATTTTTATTGCCGCAGTCCAACCAGTCGCTTACTTCTCCGGGAACAAATTTTGTTCCTTTCTGTTTGAGATTTTCAAGCGCATTGGTGAGTTGATACTCTCCTTTTTCGCGAATGTTATTATCAATCAGATATTGCATTTCGCTACGCAGCTTTGCACCATCTTTGAAATAGTAAATACCAATGATTGCAAGGTCGCTCACAAAATCTTTCGGCTTTTCTACAAAGTCTGTAATTGCTCCTTCGGCATTGAGTTTTACCACACCAAACGCGCTCGGGTCTTGCACTTTTTGCACCCAGATAATGCCTTCCTGATTGGTGTCTAACTGTTTATTGAAACGAAAAAGTGTATCGGCAAAAGCCACAATAATTTTACCTGTAAGCAAATCGCCTGCACATAGCGTAGCGTGAGCCGTGCCAAGCGGTTCGTCCTGATAAAAAATATGAACGGGCGTGTTTAATTCTTTGCCGACTTGTATTAAATGTTCTTCGATTTTCTTTCCAAAATCTCTGCGGATGATGAAAGCAATATTCTCAACTTTTTCAGTTACGGTTTTCATTAAATCTTCTGCCAAACGCTGCACTATCGGTTTGCCTGCAATCGGCAACATCGGTTTGGGAATAGTAAGCGAATGAGGGCGCAGGCGCGTTCCCCAACCTGCCATTGGAATGATAATGTTCATTTATGTTTTGAAAATTTTGAGGGGCAAACGTACAGGAAATTTTGGTTTGGGGGTTACTTGGTCAGACTGCTTGTGTGATACGCTCAAACTTCCAACCTTTTTCGGCAAAATATTCCAACACTTTCGGCAGCGCAATCTTTAATCTTGGAAATGCTTTTACGCTGTCGTGCATCACCACAACAGAGCCGTTTTCAGAATGTTGAATGATATTTTCAGCAACAGCTTCGCCCGAAATATTCATATCGAAATCATAACTTAAAATATCCCAAAGCACTACCTGATATTTCTCTTTTAGTTTTCTGTATTGCGAAGGTTTTAGTTTGCCGTAAGGAGGGCGGAATAATTTTACATTTCTTATACTGTTAGTATGAATAATCTTCAAATCATCTCCTTTTTCCTCCATCAGTCTGACCAAGGTCAGACCAAGTACCTCCTCACATTTACTTACCTCATCCAAATATTCTTCCTCCGAAAGTTCCCAACCGCTGATGTGGTGCATGGTGTGGTTGCCTATCGAATGACCCGCATCAATTATTTGTTGAAATATTTCAGGATGCTTGCGAACATTATCGCCAATGCAAAAGAAAGTTGCTTTGGCATTATACTTTTCTAATTGCGCTAACACAAAAGGCGTTGCTTCGGGAACTGGTCCATCATCAAAAGTGAGATAAAGCGCTTTATCCTTAGTTGGTATTTGCCACAACACATCGGGCATCAAAGCGCGAATGATGCGCGGTGTTTTTACCCAAAGCGGAAATACTTTTGCCATTGTTTCTTTGATGGCAAATGTAAGTTTCCAAAACGCATTTATTCCGATTACATTCGCGCTCCCAACAATTAAAATATGAGTGATAGAAAAGTGAGGGTGCGTTTTGCACCAAGTCCTACGGGCGCGTTGCACATGGGTGGTGTGCGCACGGCTTTGTACAATTACCTTTTGGCAAAACAGCAAGGCGGAGATTTTATTCTGCGTATTGAAGATACCGACCAAAACCGTTTTGTGCCGGGCGGAGAAGAATACATCATCCATTCATTGAAATGGTGCGGCATTGAGCCTAATGAAGGTGTTGGTTTTGGCGATGGTCCTCACGCGCCTTACCGCCAAAGCGAACGCAAACATTTGTATAAGGAATATGCCGACAGATTGCTTGCTTCGGGTCATGCTTATTATGCGTTTGACACCGCAGAAGAAATTGAGCAAATGCGCACCAATCTTGTAGCGCAGGGCGTTCCGAATCCGGCATATAATTCCGTTACGCGGCAATACATGAAGAACTCTACTTCATTGAGCGAAGATGAAGTGAAGGCGCGTTTGGAAAGCGGACAGCCGTATGTAATTCGCTTTAAAATGCCGCGTAATGAGGAGGTGAAATTCTATGATGAAATTCGTGAGTGGGTGGTGTTCAACACTTCGCAACTGGATGATAAAGTTTTGTTCAAAAGCGATGGAATGCCGACCTATCATTTGGCGAATGTTGCAGATGATTATACCATGCAGATTACGCACGTAATTCGCGGTGAAGAATGGCTGAGTTCTGCGCCTTTGCACGTATTGCTGTATCGTGCTTTGGGTATTGAAGATGTGATGCCGAAGTTTGCGCATCTTTCTTTGATTTTAAAACCCGATGGTAACGGCAAATTAAGCAAGCGCGATGGCGACCGTTTGGGCTTTCCGTCTTTTCCTTTGAATTGGACAGACCCCGAAAGCAAAGAAACTTCAATTGGTTACAAAGAGCGCGGATTCTTTCCCGAAGCGTTCATCAATTTTCTTGCTTTGCTCGGCTGGAATCCCGGCAGCAATATCGAGTTGATGAATAGGGAAGAGTTGAGAAAACTTTTCAGTCTTGACAAGGTACACAAAAGCGGTGCGCGTTTCGATTATGAAAAGGCGAAGTGGTTCAACCAGCAATACCTGAAAGCTAAAAGCGATGAAGAATTGGCGTTGATTATTCAACCGAAAATAGAAGCGAAAGGCATTGCGTTTAATCTTGAATTTACCAAAGAATTTTGTCGCCTGATGAAAGAGCGCGCAACTTTTATCAATGATTTATTAGAGCAGGGCTATTACTTTTTTGAAGACGTAAAAACTTTCGATACCGAAAACATCAAAAAACGTTGGAGTGCGGAAAAGAAAAATATTGTTGCGGAACTAACCAACGAACTTTCTGCTGATGCAGAATTTTCTCCTTCGTCTTTAGAAGCCGTTGTTAAGAATTTTCTTACTGCTAAGAATTTAAAAATCGGTGAAGTAATGCCGTTGCTGCGCATTGCGCTTGCCGGCACTATGCAAGGTCCTCCCGTATTTGATATGATGCACTTGTTGGGCAAAGGAAAAAGCATCGCAAGGTTGAAGCAGTCGTTTGAGTTGTTTGATGGGATGACAGGTTGAAGATTTGCCGTAAAACAAAATCTCCCGAATCAATAAAACGATTTAGGAGTTTTTCTTAAAGCCTCTCCCTCCATCACCTCACCAACGTTACACTTCCTTTGTTCTGCACGGTCTTGCCGTTGTAAAATACAATGTAAGTATGGTAAACATACACGCCCGCAGGCTGCGCTTCACCTCCGTAGTAGGCGTCCCAGCGCGGGTTTGCGCTCTTTTCGCTGAACACGAGTTCGCCCCAGCGGTTGAATACATTCAAATCAATTTCCCTGATTTTCTGTCCGTAGATTTCAAAGAAATCATTGTTGCCATCGCGGTTGGGCGAAAAAACATTCGGAACATAATACACTGTATTCGGGTCGTAGTTCACTTCCACATACACATCGGCAGAAGCCGAGCAGCCCGTTTGCGCATCGGTGTAAGTGGCGGTAAGTATCGTGCTGCGCAACGCAAAAAATTTGGGGATGCTGCAATTGCTGCAACTCAAATTATCCGTTGGCGACCATTGGTAATTGCCGCCCGTGCTGCCGCTTGCTGCTGCAAACAACTGAACTGTTGTAGCCAAATCAACCATTGTATCGGGGCTGACGGTTATGCCGATTTGCTGCACCGTTACATTCAGCACATAACCCGCAGCGCATTGTCCCGCATCAGGCGTGAAAGTGTAAATGCCGCCTTGCGTATTGCTGATTGCGGCAGGCTGCCACGCGCCCGCAATACCGTTTTGCGAAACGACAGGAAGCACAGGTGCATTTTTACCATAGCATAACGTAAAGCTGTTGCCAAACGCAAATTGCGGAGCAGAAAAATTCAACACACTGATAGTTTGCGTTGCTGTGCTGCTGCATCCGTTCGCATCGGTTGCCGTTACGGTGTAGCCGGCAGTTGCCGTTGGCGAAACACTAATAATATCTGTTGTTTCACCGCCATTCCATTGGTAAGCATTGCCTCCGCTTGCCGTGAGCGTAACCGTTCCGCTTTCGCACAAAACAGTTTGCGAAGCCGCGATGCTGACGGTTGGCAACGGATTCACATTCACGCTTACGCTTGCCGTTGCCGTGCAGCCCGTTTGCGCATCGGTAGCCGTTACCTGATACGCAGTTGTAGTTTGTGGTGAAACGTTATGCGATGCGCCCGCGCCCAAACCGTTTGACCAAACATAGCTGTCTGCCCCACTTGCCGTAAGCGCAGAAGATTCGCCCGCGCAAACAATCGGTGGATTGGCGGTTGCCGTAACATTCAGAATTGCAGCCGTATTCACAGAAACATTCACGCTGCCTGTTGCCGTGCAATTCTGCGCACTCGTTACGGTTACGGAATAAACGCCCGCCTGCGCTGTTTGGACGTTTGCAACAACAGGATTTTGCTGACCGGAAGAAAAACCACTCACTCCGCTCCACTGATACGTTGCATTGGGCGTGGCATTCACGCTTAAATTCAAATCGCTGCCTTCGCATAAAGGCGCGTTGTAGGAAGCCGTAACCAACGGAAGCGGATTTACCGCAACATTCACGCTCGCATCTCTGCTGCAACCACCGGCAGTTACGGTTACGGAATACGCGCCTGCCGCGTTCATACTAACACTTGTTAGTTGCGGATTTTGTTGCAATGAAGCAAAGCCGTTTACACCGCTCCAAGCGTAAGTTGCTCCGGCTGTTGCATTAACGTTTAAATTCAAATCACCGCCTTCGCAAACGGGTGAATTGCTTGTTATATTTACCGTTGGCGAAGGATTGATAACCACATTCACGCTTGATGTAGCATTACCGCAACCGGGTACACTTACCGTTACCGAATAATTTCCCGCATGAGCAGTTGTTGTGTTATTGACAGAAAGATTTTG
>CAZSEG010000068.1:8086-16114 GCA_964605875.1 uncultured Chitinophagaceae bacterium | reverse complement strand
CACTTCTCCCACTATCACCAAACTTGGCGAAACAAACTGCGGCAATACATTTTGGGTCGAAATAGTTTCGATATCACTTATCCAAATTTGCTGTTCGGCAGTAGTACCTTTTTGAATCACCGCCACGGGCAAATTGTTTGCACCATGCGCATGAAGTTTGGATGCAATTTCCGAGAGGGTATTTCCGCTCATATACCAAACTAATGTGTCGGCAGTTTGCGCAAGCTCACGCCATACGTTTTCGTTCAATAAATTTACTTGGTGTAAAGTAAGAAAGCGCACACCCGCAGCCACACCGCGCGCAGTAAGCGGAATGCCCGCGTAAGCTGCACAGCCGTTTGCGGCAGTTACACCCGGCACAATTTCAAAAGGAATATTGTTTGCCACACAGACATCCAGTTCATCGGTTATGTTGGAAAAAAAACTTACATCGCCACCCTTTAAGCGAACTACGGTTTTACCATTTAAAGCATGAGCTACCATCCATTCGCTGATAACACTTTGCGGTACAGAAATGCCTTTGTATTCTTTGCCAACATTGATGCACACTGCACCGGGCTTTGCATAAGTAAGTAATTCAGCAGGCGCAAGCCTGTCATACAAAATCACATCTGCGCCTTGCAGCAGGCGAAGTCCTTTCACGGTAATAAGTTCCGGATCACCGGGACCGGAACCTATAAAAATTACTTTACCTACAAGATTGATAGAGAATTGCAAAACGGTGGCGAATATAATTGCAGATTCAATACTTTAAGCATTAAAATGGTAAAATACATACAATGAGGGCTACTGTTTGAAATGTAATCTGTTTTAAAATATATCCACAGGTAAGTGTGCTTCGTTTTATATCCGTGTTGATTTCGTTTGCTTGCAAATCGTTTTCATAAAGTTAGCTTTGGGGCGGTAAAAAGAACACGCTCACACTAAATTCAATTTAGCCAATCATCACACCGAAGCAGGATGTATAACATTATTCGCTTTATTATTCGTTATCACCTGCTGCTGCTTTTTATCATTTTAGAAAGTATTTCATTCTACCTGATTGGGCAAAACAGCCGCTTCCACCGCGCAGCTTATCTGAATACTGCAAATGCCATTAACGGCAATATTTTCAAGGTTTACAGCGATGCTACTGGTTATCTTTTTCTTGGGCAGGTGAACGACAGTTTGGCAAATGAAAATGCAAGGCTGCGCGCCATGCTGATGCAATCCAAATTTGACGGGCGTTTAGATACGCTGGTGGATACCGACACACTTGGGGGAAAGCTGATGCAACGCTTTACTTACATCCCGTCAAAAGTTATCCGTAACTCTATTGATAATGCCAACAACATCATTTACATCAACCGCGGAAGCAATCAGGGTATCAGCAATCAAATGGGTGTAATAAATATGAACGGTATTGTTGGACAAGTGGTGGATGTAACCGAAAATTATGCGGCTGTGATGAGTGTGCTGAACAAAGATTTTAAAGTGAGCGCGAAGCTGAAAAAGAATAATTACTTCGGCAACCTGCGATGGGACGGCAACAATGCCAGTGATGCCACTATGGATGAAATGCCTAAGCACGTTCCTGTAAAACAAGGCGATACACTGGTTACGAGCGGCTTCTCAACCTTGTTTCCTGAAGGTATAATGGTTGGTATTGTGCGAGAAATAAAATCGGAAGTGGATAAGCCGTTTTTGGTGGTGCGTGTTACCCTTTCCACTAACTTTAGAAACTTAGATTATGTGTATGTGGTAAATAATTTACAGCGAAAAGAAATTCATAAATTAGACAGCGCTTCAACCAAAACTATCAAATGAAAAATTTAATCACCCGAAGCGTTTTGCAACGCAAGTATTGCCAAAACCAAAAACACTCTTTTTAATAAATGTTCGACATCATCCGGCAAAACTTAGTGCGGTTTATTGTGCTGCTCCTCTTGCAGGTGCTGCTCGTCAGTAATTTGAATCTGAGTCCTTACATCAGCCCTAATATTTTCCCACTCTTCATTTTGCTGCTGCCTTTTGCCACACCACGTTGGCTGCTGATGCTGATTGGATTTTTCTCGGGTTTAATTTTGGATGTTTTCTTGGGTACTGTAGGAATGAATGCTGCTGCCACACTTTTGGTGGCTTACCTGCGCCCGTTTCTAATCAACTTAATAACCCCGCGCGGCAATGAATTTGAGCAATCTCCCAATATCTTCTCGCAGGGTTTGACCTGGTTTTTGATTTATGTTTCCATTACAGTTTTTGTACATCATTCTTTTTATCTTTTGATTGAATCAGGCACTTTTTACAACCTGTTGAAATTGCTTTTAAGAGTTGTATGCAGCACAGCCATGAGCATGATTTTTATGTTTATCGGCTTGTATCTTTTTTCGGTTAGAAAGAAAAGGAAAGTGTAAAAGCACTTCTTTTCCCAAACAATATTTATCAACACACGCCTAACCCTTTACACATCAACGTTCCACGACAAAACGTTAGATTTACAATGTTGATATTCTTGTTTAGAAAAAAGTTATTAAGTTTCTATCCCTGTAAATTTTTTATCTTCATGCCAACCATGCTTATTCGCACCCCTTCCGAAAAATTCAGAATAAAAAACAATGGCAGAGCCTCAGGATATATTAAAGAAAACACGCGATTCCATACTGCGCTCCAAGTCGCTGATGGGCGATGTGCAGAATGTGATGGATTACGGCAAGCTGCCTCCACAGGCGGTGGACTTGGAAGAAGCTGTGCTGGGCGCAGTGATGATTGAAAAAGATGCCATCAATGAGATAAGTGATTTGTTGCGCGAAGAGAGTTTTTATGTGGATAAGCACCAGCGCATCTGGCGCGCCATCCGCACTTTAGACCAATCGCAACGACCTATAGACTTGCTTACCGTTACCGAACAACTGAAAAAGCAAGGCGATTTGGAACACGCGGGCGGTCCGTTTTACATTGCGCAGCTTACCAATAAAGTTGCTTCGGCAGCCAACGTTAAGTATCACGCACACATCATTGCCGAAAAGCTGATTCAAAGGCAATTGATTTCTACTTCTACCGAAGTGATAAAAGATGCCTACGCAGATACTACGGATGTGTTTGAACTGTTGGATAAAGCAGAGAAAAATCTGTTTGCCATTGCCGAAAACAGCTTAAAGCGCAACTCCGATAATATCACGGATATTCTGGCGAGTGAAATGAAGGAGCTGGACATCCGTATGCACAACAGCGAAGACCATCTGAACGGTGTGCCATCGGGTTTCATTGATTTAGACAGAGTAACAGGCGGCTGGCAAAAAAGCGACTTTATCATTATTGCTGCGCGTCCTGCGATGGGTAAAACCGCATTCACGCTGGCATTGGCGCGCAATGCCGCAGTTGACCATAAAAAAGCAGTAGCCATATTTTCGTTAGAGATGAGCAGCGCGCAATTAGTGCAGCGTTTAATTTCTATGGAAACACACATTCCTGCCGATAAAATCCGCAGGGGAAGTTTGGAGGAATACGAGTACCAGATTCTGACTTCCAAAATTGACGGCTTGCGTGTTGCGCCCATTTTTATTGATGATACGCCTGCCATCAATGTGTTTGAATTGCGCAGCAAATGCCGCAGGCTGAAACAGCAATACAACATCGAAATGGTAATGATTGATTACCTGCAACTGATGAGCGGAACCGCAGAAGGTAAAGGCGGCAACGGCAACCGCGAACAGGAAATAAGTCAGATTTCGCGCTCGCTGAAAGGGCTTGCAAAAGAGTTGAACATTCCTGTGATTGCGCTTTCGCAATTGTCGCGTGCTCCCGAGAAAAGAGGCGGTCCGCCAAAGCCTGTACTTTCTGACTTACGTGAATCGGGTGCGATAGAGCAGGATGCAGATATTGTTATGTTTTTGTATCGCCCCGAGTATTACAAAATTCCCCAGTTTGAAGACGGAACGCCAACCGATGGCATTGCAGAGGTGATGATTTCAAAACACCGTAACGGTGCGGTGGCTGATGTGCGCACGCGCTTTGTGGGCAAGTACGCCAAGTTTGAAAACCTCAATACTTTCAGTGCGGCAGATGAATACGACAATATGCGCAGTTTGCAGGTGAAAAAGAACTATGTGGATATGCCTTCTAAAATGAATAAGGAAGCGGATGATGAAGTGGAGTTTAAGCGTAAGCATAAACCTGAGGATTTTGATGGGAATGACACTCCGCCTTGGTAGATAGTGGAATACAAGTAGGCAGTGAGCAGTAGGTAGTGGTTTTGTATTTGTCGAAAATCGCATATCGAACAGTCGAAAATCGAAAATGGATTCTTCTAAAAATATTTATCACGCAATTGGTGTAATGAGCGGCAGCTCGTTAGATGGTTTGGATATTACGTTGTGTAAATTAGAAACGCAAAACGGCATCTGGAAGCATGAAATAATTGCAGCCGAATGTTTATCACTTACCTCTGAATGGAAAAATGACTTACGCGATGCAACAAAACTTTCAGGCAAAGAACTTTGGCAATTGCATACTGCCTTTGGAAAGTATATCGGTGAAAGTGTGCATCATTTTATTTCTCAAAATAATATTCAACAAAACATTGATTGTATTGCTTCACACGGGCATACTGTTTTTCATTTTCCCGAAGATGGATTTACGACACAAATAGGCGATGGCGCAGCCATTGCAGCAGCATCGGGCATTACGACTGTTTGCGATTTACGCGCTGTGGATGTGGCATATAGCGGAACAGGTGCGCCCATTGTTCCTGTTGCCGATAAGCTGCTTTTTAAGGATTACAATTTTTGCCTGAACCTTGGAGGCATTGCAAATATCTCGGCAAAAAAAGGTGATAAAATTCTTGCTTTTGACGTTTGCCCATGCAATCAACTACTCGACTATTTTGCCCTGCAACTCAATAAAGATTTTGATGAAAACGGAGCATTGGCTTCTATCGGAAATACTGATGAAGAAAAGTTACAACAACTGCTCGCAAACGTTTTTCATCAATTGAGTTTTCCAAAATCATTAGACAACAGTTTTAGTAAAATCAACGCACTCCCGATTTTAGAAAGCATTGAAGGAAGCGTTCAGGATAAGTTGCGAACGGCAGTTGAGTACATTGCCATTCAGCTTGCAAAAGATTTTGAAACTGTTGCCGCGCAATTGAATATTACTTTGAACGATTCAAAAGTATTGGTAACAGGTGGAGGCGCGTTCAATCAATTTTTAATAGAAAGATTGATTGCTTTAACTAATGTTCAGGTAATAATTCCTGATGATGCTACGGTGAAATTCAAAGAGGCACTGGCGATGGCATTGATTGGCGTGTTGCGCCTGCGCGGAGAAGTGAATGTGTTCAGTTCAGTTACCAACGCAAAAAAAGATACCGTGAATGGCGCGGTGTATTTGCCGTAAAATTTTACTTCCCTTCCAACGCGCCAATATCCGGTGTACCGCTTCGTATTCTGTCAAACAAATCCATGTTATTTGAAGACGGATTTCCCCCAAAAATACCTGCATCAATCAGTGGCGAGCCAAGACTGTCACTTGGCGTAAAATCTTCCTTGCTTACATCTTTAAATCTTGGCTGTTCGTTGAATTTACAGTCAATGAATTTAGACGAATATTTTGTCGCGCTGTCTTGCTTGAATTTAAGCAGACAATGGTCGAAGCGAATCACATCCGCATCATCCGTAAACCGAAATTCATTATCCATCGAACCCCAAACAACAGTGTTTGCAATTTGCGTATTCAACACACCTGCATAAAGCGCATTATCTTCTACCGCAACAATTTTATCGGCTATCAACAACGCTTCCTGCTTGTGCTGCAAATACTTTCCGCCCGTGTTGTAAATCGTGCAATGATTAAGATTGTAAACTCCGCCAAGCGCAAGCGCAGCCACGTTGCTGCCCGTAGTGTGAAACAAACAATTCACCGCATTCACTTCGGCATTCAGCGCAAAAAGAGCGGTGTTTTGAGCGTTCTTTACAATGCACTGCGTTAGGTTCAGTTTTGATGAAGTGGCAGAAGAATAATTTTTCAGCAAAGAATTTGGAAACACCATTTGCTGAAAAGCAAGATTGAAAATGTATTCATCGGCAATGCCGAAAAAAGATTCATTCACCACTACGCGCTGCAAATTCAGTTGCGCAATCAGCGAAGTATTTCTGCCGAAAATAATACCCCACCACTGCGCAGGTTTATCGCGGTAAAAACTTTCTAAGCGCAAACCGCGAAACACGATAGAATCATTCCATGAATTTGCCTGTGCATTCAATGTGCCGTAAACAAACAAGCCTGCATTATTTCCTGAAAATATTTTGCAACCGCTTTGAATGTTCAGCGTTGCGCCTTCATCCACACCTACACCTGGGAAGCCGCTTGCCAGAATAATATGCGGTTTATCGTTTTTCCACGTAACGGTTTGCCCGTTATCATAAATTTCTCCTTTGTGATAATAGGCATCTTGTCCCCAAACTTCAAGCACCACATTTTGCGTAATACCATTCGTTACCAACTCAATCATATCGGTTATCACAAAAGGATTATTCGGGTTTTGCGGATTCTTTACCGTAACTTCCACAAACACATAAATGGTGTCTTTGGCGGAAATTTCCACATCGCTGAACTGCTTGCCGTTGATGCCGTCCACATTCATTCTGAAAGGCGCATCGGATTGCAAATCGAGCAGGCGGATAGAACTTATTCTAACCGACTTATTTTCTTTATTAAATATTTTGAAGAAACGTGTGGTGGAAGCTAATTGCGTAAAAACCGTATCGAACGAAAGTGTGTCGGTAGAAAACTCCAAAGCGCCTTTATCTCTGAAAATCTCCTTGCGGCAGCTTTGCGTAAGCATTGCCGAAACCACCAAAATTATTACCGTAAAAACTAAAACAATCCTTTTACCAAAACTCATGCGCTGCGAATAACGAAAAAGTTGCCGATGTAGTATGTTTCAAGTAACAATTTCCGTGCTGAGGTGCAAAAAAAACCTAACAATTCATTTTTCTGACAATTCTATGACAATTGAATGACGACAGCGTTGCACATTCGCGCTTCACAAAATTCAAAACACTCAAATGCAAAAGATTCTACTTACAATCAGTTTGTTTTCCGCGCTTGCGGTTACAGCGCAAACCACCGTTATTGATACTGTTTTTACAGGAGCGCAATACAAGGATGCCGTTTATTATGAATTGTCTTCGGGCAACAAAACCACCGTTTTGAATACCGATTGGCATTTGGCATTTTCCGTGCAGCCCGTGCAACCTCCTTTGAATACATTGCAGGCGGTTACAATCAGGTTAAACGAAGGCGCAACGGGAATTTCGCTTCATCAGAAATCTTTTAACGACACCGCATTTTTTACGGGCGACACTACTGATTTTTCAACGTTCGACAGGATTTACGACTCCGACAGAAGTTTAGATACAGGAGCGTTCAATAACGGTTTGGCTATTGCGCAGTTTGACTACGGCTGGGGAACTTATGACCAAAACACAAAAAATATTTCGGGCAGAAATGTTTTCTATTTGAAGTTGTTCAGCGGCATCAAAAAATTCAGAGTTGTTGAATTAGTTTACGACACTTTGTGGCAAATTCAATATGCCGATTTGGACAACAGCAACCTGCAGAGCATCAGCATTTCCAAAAGACAATTCACCGGCAAATTGTTTGCCTATCTGAATGTAGAAACCAACGCAGTTACCGACCGCGAACCGCTCGCCAATTCATGGAACTTGCTTTTCCATAAATACGGTGCAACCGATGTGTCCGGATTTGATGTTTATCCGGTAACCGGAGTATGGAGCAACAAAGGAGTTGAAGTAGCAGAAGCGCGCAACGTGGATGTGGCAACGGCAACCTACAACAACTTTACTTTCACCAAAAAACTGAACGAAATCGGGCGCGACTGGAAAGATTATGTAGATCCGAACTGGGTAATTGAAGACGACCTTCTATACTTTGCGAAAACAAAAACGGGCGAAATATACAAACTGCGCTTTACCGGATTTGGCGGCATCGGCAACGGCATGATTGTGTTTGAAAAAACACCTGTAT
>CAZSEG010000068.1:0-8076 GCA_964605875.1 uncultured Chitinophagaceae bacterium | reverse complement strand
AAACGAAATAGAAAAAATTCTGTTGAAATGCTTCCCGAATCCCGCATCAAATTTTATCACTGTATTAACGGATGGTTTGGAAAGTGATGCAAGCATTACACTTACCGATTTATCGGGCAGAACTTTTGTGCAACAAACTTTATCAACCGGATTTTCGGCAACAAATATTGATGTTCAAAATCTGAACACAGGCATCTATTTACTGACACTTGAAAGCAACGGCAGCAGAAAAGTTGAGCGTGTGGTTATCGGCAGATAATTGATTTGTTTTTTTTACCGCAGAGGCGCAAAGAACGCAGCGTGTGTTCTTTGCGCCTTTGTGATTTGTTTTTTTGCCACAACGTTCACACAAAATGTTTTTGCCCAAAAAAATCTACAACCGCAATCAACCAACATACTAAGTGTTTTGAAAATACGTTAAGCAACCACTTATTTGTGGCGTTCAAATTCACATATCATAACGGTTTAAGTTTGGCAAGAATGAATTTGGCGTTAATTTTGAAAAAAATGAAAACTAACATCATCAATATAAAGTCTTTTTGCGTTGCCTTCTTTTTAATGTCAGGCATTGCTGTTTTTGCGCAAAACAATAACACGGAACGATGCGATTTAGACCCTGTTATCAAGCAAATGGACAGCCTGTTTTACAGCGCATTCACAAGAGATAAAATGTATGTTGAACCGGCAGAGTTAGAAGGCAGTATCAATTATCCGATTGACCAACTGCCGAAATTTACCGATGAAGAACTGATGCTGCGTTTGCAGGCAATTCCGTCTTTAGTGCCGATGACATTTTCGCCACAGGTAAAATCGTTTATCGAACTTTTTGTTTACAAACGCAGAGGTTTGATGTCGCGTATGTTGGCGAATGCGCAAATTTATTTTCCGTTGTTTGAAGAAGTGTTGGATAGAAAAGGTGTTCCCGTAGAGTTTCGCTACCTGCCGATTATTGAATCTGCGTTCAATCCGCACGCGGTTTCAAAAGCCGGAGCTACGGGTTTGTGGCAACTGATGTATGGCACGGGAAAGCATCTGGGCATTGATATAAATTCTTATGTGGACGAGCGCAGAGACCCCGCAAGAAGCACAGAAGCTGCCGTGAAATATCTAAAGATGATGTATGATATTTATGGCGACTGGCATTTGGTTTTGGCTGCTTACAACTCGGGACCCGGCAATGTAAATAAGGCGATTGCGCGTTCGGGCGGCTCGCGCAATTTCTGGACAATTATGCCATACCTGCCTTCCGAAACGCGCAGCTATGTACCTATTTTTATTGCTGCGGTTTATGCCATGCACTATGCCGATGATTACAAATTAAAGTCTGCCGAGCCGCTAAGAGAATTGTATGCCGTTGATACAGTTTTAGTGCCGGGTAAAATTTCGTTGGCGCACATTGCCCAAACATTAGAAATGCCTTTGGAAGAACTGCAATTTCTGAATCCGTCATTGCGCGCAAGTATCATTCCTTTTACGGAAAAAGGTTTTCCGTTGAATTTACCCGTAAATTATTTTTCGCTTTTTGAAGCAAGAAAAACAGAAATCCTCAGCGACCCGATGATGGCAAATCAGGATGTGGTTGCTGCTATGGCTGCGGTTCCCAAACACATTTTTGTAAAGGTAAAACAGAATGAAACCATTCAGAAAATAGCATCAAGATATTCGTGTTCGGTTTCGGAAATTAAAAGTTGGAACGGATTGAAAAGTAATGCTTTGAAACCCGGGCAACGACTTAAAATTATGGTGATGCCGCCTGCGGAAATTCCTAAACAGCCGGTTGGCAGCCAAGTTGCAAGCAATAATTCGCCCGAATCGGATTCGCTGTTGGCTAATGCTGCGACTGTTCAAACAATTACAAAAACCGAAACTGTTTACAAAACGCATATAGTTTCAAGTGGTGAAACACTTTCAAAAATTGCTGTGCGTTATGGCAACAGCATAGATGAAATTTCAAAGCTGAACAGCTTGCGCAGCACAGCATTACAGATTGGTCAGAAATTAAAAGTAAAAGCAGGCACAAGAACTGTTACAGTTCCGGTTGTTGCCGCTTCAAACACAACTGCAAACACAAACGAAATTGATTGCGAGAACTGTATAAAGTATGTTGTAAGACCGGGTGATACGCTTTGGTCTATTGCAGAAAAATATGAAGGTGTTACCATCGAAAAAATAAAAGATGCCAATCAGTTTATACAGGATAGACCGATAAAAGTTGGCGATGTGATTAAGATTGTGATGTAATTTTCGATTTAATTGCAGCAGTTTTACAATTCCAATCTTCAAAATCTTGAAAAATCATTTTCCAAAAGCTGCACCATACATTGTAGGCACTGAGCTTGCCGAGCGGTTCAGCTATTATGGCATGAAAGCTATTCTTGCCACTTTTTTGGTGGGTAATTTCTTTAATCCAACGGGCGATGCCGCTTTGCAAAACGAAGCCGAAGCGCACTCCAACGAAATAACACATTTATTCACCGCAATTTCTTATGGCTGCTGCATTCTTGGCGGCTTTCTTGCCGACAGGGTTTTAGGCAGATACAAAACTATTGTCTGGTTGAGTGTGTTGTACTGCATCGGGCATTTCATGTTGGCTTTTTTTGAAAGCAATTATCAAATGTTTGTGGTGGGCTTGATGCTGATTGCGCTTGGCGCAGGTGGCGTGAAACCGAACGTAAGCGTAATGGTTGGCGACCAGTTTGAAAATCCTGACGACCCGAAAATCAGCAAGCTGTATGATGTGTTTTATTTCTCCATCAACTTAGGCGCATTTTTTTCAATGTTGATTACACCTGTTTTGAAAAAATATGCAGGCGCACAGGTTGCGTTTGGAGTACCGGGTATTTTGATGTTGGTGGCATTGCTCATTTTTATTGCAGGCACAAAAAAGTATAAGTTAATCCCGCCACAAAAAGGCAGCGAAGACGGAATGACATTCAGTGAAAAAATAAAGGCACTTTCCAAAGTGCTTTTAGTGTTTGCTTTTATTCCGTTGTATTGGGCGTTGTGGGACCAAAACGGATCTGAATGGGTGTTGCAGGCTGCTAAAATGGATTTGAATTTCATGGGCATCACTTGGCTTAGCGAACAAATTCAGGTAGTTAATGCAATATTGATTTTAGCTTTTATTCCCTTGTTTTCGGTTGTCATTTATCCGATGTTAGAAAAGATTGGAATAAAAGTTACACCCACAAAAAAAATCGGGTGGGGTTTTATCCTGATGGTGTTCACATTCCTTTTAAGCGCATGGATTCAGCAACAAATTGATGCCGGAATAAAGCTCAACATTGCATGGCAGTTGTTTGCATATACCATTCTTACCGCATCCGAAATAATGGTTTCTATCACGGGATTGGAATATGCTTTTGCTGCCTCTCCGAAACCATTAAAAAGCACGGTGATGTCGCTTTGGTTCTTTACAGTTTTTCTTGGAAATATTTTAGTGTCATTCATCAACAGCAGCATCGGCAGCAAAGGATTTTTCAGCGAGTTTACCGGAGCTTCTTATTTCCTGTTATTTGCCGGAATGATGGCAGTAAATACTTTGCTGTATTATGTTGCAATAAGGTTTACACAGCCCGACAAATAGCTAAACCATACATAAATATCCTAACGTAAAACTGCTGTTCACTCAATCTTTTCCATTTACTTTGCGCGCCAGTAAACCATGCTTCAAAGTATTTCTATACGCAATTACGCCATTATAGATGAACTCGAAATAAATTTCGATTCGGGTTTGAATATTATGACGGGCGAAACAGGTGCAGGCAAGTCAATAATTCTTGGTGCGCTTGGTTTGGTGTTGGGCGAAAGAGCCGACTCCAAAGTGCTGTTTGATAAAGAAGCGAAATGCCTTGTGGAAGCAACTTTTAACGTTCACGCAGATGCGCTCAAAACCGCTTTAGAAAGTAATGATTTGGATTATGAAACGCATACGGTTTTGCGCAGAGAAATAAATGCTGCGGGCAAAAGCAGGGCATTCATAAATGACACGCCTGTTTCCCTTCAACTATTAAAAAACGTTGGTGCGCTTTTGGTAAACCTGCATTCTCAGCACGAAACACTTTCCTTAATGGAAGCGGGTTTTCAACTAAATACAGTGGACATTTTTGCCGGAAATAAAAATCTGCTTGCAGAATATCAACCGCTGTTTTTTCAATACAAAAAACACATTGCAGCGCTTACCGTTTTGGAAAAACAACAACTGAATGTCGATGCCGAAAATGATTACCTGCTTTTTCAATTGAATGAATTGCGCGAAGCAAATTTGCAACAGAATGAGCAACAACAATTAGAGGAAGAATTGAACACACTCAGCAATGCCGAATCCATCAAAATTGCGCTTCAAAAGTCGTATAGCCTGATGGATGAAAACGAAATTTCGGTTACATCGCTGCTTTCTGAAATAAGCGCAGAGTTGAAATCGGTGCAGCAACACAGTTCGCAGCTTTCATCGCTGCACGAGCGCATACAAACCCTGCTGATAGAAATTAAAGACATCGTGCGCGATACCGAAAAGCTGAATGATGATATTTCTGTTCAGCCCGAGCGACTGATGGATGTAAATGAAAGATTGATGTTGCTGCACCGCCTTTGCAAAAAACATCAGGTGTTGAATGACGGTGAATTGATTTCCGTAATGGAACAATTGGAGAAAAAAGCAGGCAAGGGCGCGTCTATGGAAAAGGAAATAGAAACATTAAAACTTACCATTTCAAAAGAAGAAAATCAGTTGCTTAAATTGGCAGACGCGCTGCACAAAAACCGCGATAAAGCATCCGCAGGAATTTCAAAAACAGTTGCTGAACTATTGAAAAAAGTCGGAATGTCCGAAGGAAGTTTTGTTGCATCCGTAAAACATACAGCCCAAAAGCAATTAACCGATTCGGGTTTCAGCGAAGTGGAATTTTTGTTCAGCGCAAACAAAGGCATTGCACCGCAAAATCTAAAGAATGTTGCATCCGGTGGCGAGCTTTCGCGCTTGATGTTGTGCATTAAATCGCTGCTTGCAGATGCGGGCGAATTGCCCACCATGATTTTTGATGAAATTGACACCGGAATATCGGGCGAAGTGGCGCAAAGAGTTGGTTTGGTGATGAAAGATTTGAGCAAACATCATCAGTTAATTTGCATTACGCATCTGCCGCAAATCGCAACATCAGGCAGCACTCATTTCTTTATTTACAAAGACAATTCCAAAGGCATCACGCGCACGCGCATCCGCAAACTGAATGACGAAGAGCGCGTTGTTGAAATTGCCAAAATGCTGAGTGGTGATAAACTTACCGATGCCGCAATGGCAAACGCGCGGGCTTTGATTGCGAATTAAATCTACTGACAGTTTATTGTTTAAATTTCAATCTCTTTCTCTGCTATATTCGCCACCGAAAAAAATAATATGCTCGAACTAAACGTATTGCGCCAGCAACCCGAACAGGTAAAAACCAAACTTGCAAAAAAGCATTTTGCGGAACTTAATTTAGTAGATGAAATATTGAAAATAGATGAGCATCGCAGAGCCGCACAAAAGGAATTGGACAATCTGCTTGCCGAGCAAAATTTAGCCGCAAAAAATATCGGCTCGTTAATGCAGCAAGGCAAAAAAGAAGAAGCCGAAAAAGCGAAATTGGCGGTGGCTGAACTGAAAGAAAAAAGCAAAGCCGTAGAAGCCAAACTTACCGACAGCGAAAACGAACAACATCAGCTTTTGGTGAAGTTACCCAACCTGCCGCACGATAGCGTACCGCAAGGTCGCACACCCGAAGAAAATGTTGTGGTGCGCGAAGGCGGAACAAAACCGACCTTGCCCGAAAATGCTCCATCGCATTGGGACATCGCCAAAGCCTACGATTTGTTCGATTTGGAATTGGGCGTAAAAATCACGGGTGCAGGATTTCCTGTTTACAAAAACAAAGGCGCACGATTGCAACGCGCCCTCATCAATTTCTTTTTGGATAAAGCCATTGAAGCGGGCTACACGGAAATAATTCCGCCACATCTGGTGAACGAAGCATCCGCTTTCGGCACGGGGCAATTACCCGATAAAGAAGGTCAGATGTATCATGTAAATATTGACGGATTTTACTTGATTCCGACTGCCGAAGTTCCGGTAACAAACATCGCGCGTGATGAAATTTTTAATGAAAAAGATTTGCCGGTAAAATACTGCGCTTACTCTCCGTGTTTCAGACGCGAAGCAGGCTCTTACGGCAAAGATGTTCGCGGTTTGAATCGTGTGCATCAGTTCGATAAAGTGGAAATTGTGCAGGTGGTTCATCCCGATAAAAGCTATCAGGTGTTGGATGAAATGGTGGCGCACGTAGAAAACATTCTGAACACACTCGGCTTGCCTTACAGAATTTTGCGCCTGTGCGGTGGCGACATGAGTTTCGGCTCTGCGCTTACATACGATTTTGAAGTGTGGAGCGCGGCACAAAAACGCTGGCTGGAAGTAAGTTCTGTTTCCAACTTTGAAACTTTTCAAACCAACAGGATGAAAACGCGCTTCCGCGATGAAAATAAAAAGACAAGATTGGCGCATACTTTGAACGGCAGCGCACTCGCCTTGCCCAGAATTGTAGCCGCACTTTTAGAGAATATGCAGACAGAAAAGGGCATCGAAATTCCTGCAGCTTTGCAATCTTATACAGGTTTTCCACTGCTTAACAAATAATGGGCATTGCCGGAATGCCTGTATTTGCAGGTGTTTTATATTGGAATATCTGTTATTTAATCGATGTGTGAATAACTTAACGCGGTTTGGCATAACCCTTGCCCATATTTATGCAACATTGGGTTAGTAATTGCGTTAAATCAACAAAACGGATAGTTATGAAGACAGATACATCAACCAATTTAATGCTCGTAGTTTTTTGCGTAGTGATGATAGGGTTTGTAATCTTCAGCAGCAAGGTAAGCGAAACACTTCGCGCCAAGCAAGCCGCTGTGGAAACTGCAATAACCGAATAAAAACATCCTGTCTGCAAATCAATTGGCTGCAACCTTTGCGGCATGGCATTGTTGCCTCTTGAATATTACCGCGTGGATACAAACATTATTAAACCACATAGATACATGGTTGAGAGGTGGGAGTTGAGGGTTGAGAGGGATCTATTTGCGTAAGCAAATACCTTGTGTGCATAAAGTTTACATAGCAAAACAAGTTTTGGACATAGCTCGCTTTTTATCGCAACTAACTATGTTTCTATGTGGTTTCAAACAAATATAACGCGCCCACACAAGTAGCAGTTTAGATTTTGTCTAATTTTCACATTACATATCTTAAATTTGCCGCACAAAGCCTAATCAAACAGTAATGAGTCAGCAACAAGATACCGCTTTACAAGACCACATTGACAACGACTACAAATACGGTTTCACCACCGATATTGAACAGGAGTTTGCGCCCGTTGGTTTGGACGAAACTACGGTTCGGTTTATTTCTGCAAAAAAGAATGAGCCTGAATGGATGCTGGAATGGCGTTTACAGGCGTTTCGCGCATGGCAGAAAATGAAGCAGCCGCAATGGGCGAATGTTCATTTTCCCGAAATAAATTTTCAAAGCATCATCTATTATGCCGCTGCCAAAAAGAAAAAAGAATTAAAAAGTTTAGATGATATTGACCCTGAAATCCGCACTACTTATGAGAAATTAGGCATCCCGATTCAGGAGCAAAAATTGTTGGCAGGTGTTGCTGTTGATTACGTTATGGACAGTGAAAGTGTGGTAACAACTTTTCGCGAAGCATTGAAAGAAAAAGGAATTATTTTCTGTTCCATTTCCGAAGCCATACGCGAGCATCCCGATTTGGTGAAGCAATATATGGGAAGCGTTGTCCCCGTGCGCGATAACTTTTATGCAGCATTAAACAGTGCTGTTTTCAGCGATGGCAGTTTTGTTTATATTCCGAAAGGCGTTCGTTGCCCGATGGAACTTTCCACTTATTTCAGGATAAATGCCGAAAACACGGGGCAGTTCGAGCGCACTTTAATCATTGCCGACAACGACAGCTATGTGAGCTATCTCGAAGGTTGCACTGCGCCTATGCGCGATGAAAATCAACTCCACGCTGCGGTGGT
>CAZSEG010000067.1:7670-16130 GCA_964605875.1 uncultured Chitinophagaceae bacterium | reverse complement strand
GGCAACTATAATACTGCAACGCCATCTACGGCTGCTATGAATAAACTTGCGGAAATTCTTGCGTGGAAATGTTGTAACTCTAATATTGACCCATTAGGCAGCGGAACAATTTCATCCTACCCGGGAACAATGAATAACATCAGCGGACACAGGCAAGGATGCAGCCCGGGTTATACCGATTGCCCCGGCACAAATTTGTTCAGCCAGCTAAGTAATTTAAGAACCGCAGTAAACAATTACATCAACAACGGTTGCACCACTACTACCACGCCAACCAATCCTGTGAATGATTACTGCTCGGGTGCAATAAATTTGACATCTTCCACTACCTGCAACTATCAAACTTATTCCAACACAAATGCTTCGGGAAGTTTGCCTGCAACATCGCCTTGTAATGGTTTTACAAATGGCAATGCAGATGATGATGTGTGGTTTAAATTTACGGCTGTTGCTACACAGCACAGCGTTCGGTTATTAAACGGAACTTCGTTTGATGGCGTGGTGGATGTGCGCAGCGGCACTTGCAATTCAAGCACAAGCATTGGTTGTGATGACCAAACCGGAAGCACCGGAATTTTAAATACGGTAACGCTTAATAACTTAACTATCGGCACAACATATTTTGTGCGCGTGTATCATTATGGCACAGGCAGCGGTGGCGGTAGCTTTCAGCTTTGTGTAACACATCCGCAACCAACTTGCGTATTCAATCTTTCGGCAAACAGCGCAATTATTGACAGCAATCAGCAAACCGTAAACGTTAGTCTTACCAACTCCGCCAATTGCGCTTGGACTTCTTCAAGCGATTGCAACTTTGTTTCGGTTACGCCTGCAAGCGGAAGCGGCAATGCAACTGCTTCAATCGCTGTTGCAGAAAATATTGACACCACTTCAAGAACCTGCATCATCACCATTGCAGGAAAAACTTTCACTATTACACAGGACGGAAAAATTCCTCCGGTGAATTGTGTGTTTGCAATTTCAACCGATAGTATTTTGGCAGATAGCAGTCAGCAGAATGTTTCTGTTCAATTAAGTAATGCGGCAAATTGTGCATGGAGTGTTTTTTCTACTTGTAATTTCATTGCATTAAATCCGCAAAACGGAAGCGCGACACAAACGATTGATATTGCTGTGGATGCCAACAATGATACACTTACCCGTCAATGCAATTTTCAAATTGCCGGTAAAAACGTGGTGTTGATTCAATCGGGAAAAACGCTTCCGCAAATACCACCTTGCACACCGCCATTGCCTGCTCCGCCAATTGTAGCCAATGGTTGTGATTTGGCATCAACTCCGGCTATTGCAAATGTGGTTTACGACTGGTATAAAAACGGAACACTAATTCCCGGTGTGAACTCACGTTTCTTTATGGTAGAAGACGATAAAGGATATTACACCGTAATGATTACCGACAACAACAATTGCACTGCCGTTTCAGATGATTTATTTGTGGATTGCACTTTGCCGCCACAGAGCATAAATGATTTAAAGCACATCAAACGCATTTCAATTGTTCCGAATCCTGCTGCACAAATTGTTGTTGTAAATATCGAAAGCGATAATGTTTTTGATAAACAAATAATGCTGCACAACACACTCGGACAATTGATTCACGCAACATCAACTTTAGAAAAAGAAACCCGCTTTGATGTTAGCTTACTTGCCGAAGGAATTTATTATTTGTCGGTGCAATTGCTTGGAGAAGTGGTTGTAAAAAAGCTGATAGTTGAGAGGCGATAACAACTAAAAATATGGGAATGAAAATATACGGCATTAAAAATTGCAACACCATGCAGAAAGCCTTTAAAGCATTAGATGAAAAAGGATTGTCTTACACTTTTCATGACTACAAAAAATCGGGAATTGATGCCGAAACGCTGAAAAAATGGTGTGCCGAATGGGGCTTTGAAAAACTCATCAACAAAAGCGGGCTTACATGGAAAAAGCTGGATGATGCAACTAAAACATCCGTAAAAGATGAAAGTTCAGCCATAGCATTGATGATGCAGCATACCAGTATGATAAAGCGACCTGTGATTGACACAGGCAAAACCCTGATACTTGGTTTTGATGAAGTTGCGATAAAGGAGCTACATACCTGATAGAAAACCTTCTATGCCATAGAAGAATAGCCGCAGGTTCGACAGAAGCGCAACCTCTGCCGAGAGGGAAAAATTACTTCGATGCCGTTCCTGTACATGAGGGAAGAATAGTTCCTCCACTCAATGTTTTTGTATAAGAAACATTGGCAGCATTAAATGCTGAAGTATAGGTAAACGAACCTTGAAAAGTATTGCCACCCGATACTTGCTGAGGTATAACCAAAGTATTTTGATTGCTTGTTTCAAATTGAGCAAACACGGTGCTGCCGAGTTTATCTATATTGCCTATTTCTACGTAAGTTATTCCTTTAGTTGAAGAAGCAATCGTAATAGTGTAAGAAGTAGAGCAGGAAGTAACCACATTATACGAACCATAATACTGCGAGCGTATTTCGTTCTTGCAATCTGTTCCTGTATAGCCCTCGCCACATTCTTGTTTGCAACCGAAAAGTACTACACTCATAAAAATTGAAATAACAACGAGTAGCTTAATTTTTTTCATACCATTTAATTCTTGATAAACGCAGCAAATGTAAACGGATTTTTAATTTAAGCAAATTTGCCTAAGTTATTTCAAGCGAACAAAAGCAATCTTGGGTGTGAAATACACCCGCAATAATCAATTTCTAATTGCTTTTGGAAAAAGGGTGAGAGAAATACGCCAATCACAAGAGTTATCACAAGAAACTCTTGCGTATAAATCTAATCTCGAACTAAGCCAAATCAACCGAATTGAATTGGGAAAAATCAACACAAGTATTTCTCATGTTGTTGCTATTGCCGAAGCGTTAGAAATTCATCCTAAAATGCTTTTTGATTTTGATATAAAAAAGAAAGGTTGAAAAGTTTTCTGTTCCACTTCAAGGTGCGGCACGTACCTTATCAGCAATATTCCTCCCGAACAAAAACATCTGCTCAGAAATCATATCCGAAAGTAAAATACACAACAGGGCGTTTTGTTACTTCCCCTGTATCATATCCCCAAGCCATATCCAATTTCATAAAGTAGCCTAACAGCGAGGTGCGCAAGCCACCACCAAAGCCCATGATGATGGGAGTTTTATATCTTTTAATACGCACTGTAGAAACCGAATTGGTGTATGTTTCAGTAAAGAGCGGATTGTTGTCGCTGAAAGGTGAAACGCCTTCCCATGCAGTGCCTGCATCTACAAAACCAACAATCGTAAAGTTGCGCAAAATCTCGCTGCGCACACGGGCTTTGCGCGTAGCAGCAAAAAGAGGAATACGCAATTCGGAGTTCAACACAACATAACTATTGCCGTTTCTTGCATTTTGCAAAAAACCGCGCAAGGGTGTTGCCAATGTTTGAAAAGCATAATTGTTGTTGGTATTGATTGGTGTGCCTCTGTCAAACTTTTCGCCTTTTAAATTGATGAACCAGTTGTCCACCGCGCCCAAATAATAAATCAGCTTTCTGTTGCCTACCGATGATGCCCAACTCAGGCGATTCGCCCATATTATTTGACGAAATACTTTCATGTAATAACGCGCATCAATTCCAAAAGTAGAGAACCATGCGTTGTTCATTTGCGGCACAGAGAAATCATATTGCTCGCCTGCGGTTTTTGTAGTAAACGGAAATTCTTTATGCACTTCAACAAATGCTTTTGCGCGAAAACCATAGCGAATATTTTCCTGCACTACCATCGTATTGTCGAAAACATATTCGCCTTTTATAAACAACCAACTGCTCGATATATTCGGTGCAAAAAGCGAGGCGCTGTCCACCGCTTTAAAAACAGTTTTATCGTGGCGATATGCAACGCCAAAGCCCAATCTTTGCAACACATCCAGCGGGTAGCGGAAATCGGCTTCCACATAATTTGTTTTAATAGCGACATTGTTTTGGGTAATAGACTGGCGATAGTACGTGAACTTTTTATCTAATCGTTTTTTGAGATTTTCGTAGGTAATAAAATATTCGCTGTTGCCGCTAATGCCCGAAAAAGGTAAGCGCATTCCGCCATAAATTTTGTGGTCTTCAAGCAAATCGGTGATGCCTAATTTGATGGCAAAACTGATTGGCGGTGTAAAGAAATTCGGATTGTTAGGATTGAATGGCTGATAGCGTGTTAGAATCAGATTATTGTCTAACTGCGTTACAATATCATCCACCGAAAACCTTACAAAATACGGGCGCACTTTGGTTTGCATAAACTGAAAACCTGT
Source organism: uncultured Chitinophagaceae bacterium (assembly GCA_964605875.1). Taxonomy (GTDB): domain Bacteria; phylum Bacteroidota; class Bacteroidia; order Chitinophagales; family LD1; genus UBA7692. The sequence continues at coordinate 11,832 of CAZSEG010000067.1, read as the reverse complement.
TTCTACCTGCGCCAAAAAACTTGCGTTGTTGCGCGAACTGTTCAGCGAATCCCAATCGAATAAAATTACATCGTAATCAAACTCACTTTGAAAGTCATAAGGCTTGGGGTCGCGCACAGGTTTTTGTGCAGTTATGCTTGATGGTTTACTTGCTTGCGCAGTAGTGATAGAATCACTTTTTAAAGAAGAAGCCTTTGTATTAAAACGTTTGCTCTTTCCCCAATTTGTGGCAAAGGAAACGGCTGCCTGTGTATCCGAAAAATCAATTGGTATTTTATAGAAAAGTGTCTTGTTGTTTTGCTTTACTAATTCTATTCCAAAGCCTTTGGCAGGCTGCAATTGCTGCTCGCGCACATTGTAAAAATAGTTGCTGTGCTGTTGGGTAATGCCTTTCAGCTTATGAACAGGCTTGCGCTCTGAATTGGTGATAGTTACTGTTTCTTCATCCAAAAATTCCAACACATCATCGTTATCATTTATGGCGATAGAATCTTCTTCTCCGCTTTCCTTGTCTTTGTAATAAAATACTCTTTCCCAATGGTCGAAAGCATTTTCCATTGTTCCCGTGTGGCGATTGTTGATACCGTTGGCATCGCTTAAAAAGCTGAATGTATTTTCAGAAAATTGTTGCGGGTATGTTTCGTTTGCATAAGGCGTGTTGGTGATTTGATAAAGGCTTCCTGTTTCGTTCAAATTGATGAAAAATAAATCTAATTGCTTGTTGCTGAAACTTTGATTCAGAAAACGTTCTTCTTTTTTTACATCATTCGGGCGATTGCTCGAAAACAAAATGCCGCGCATACCGTCCACTTCAATATAGCACGGCTGAAAATCGTCAAAGTAATCGTTGGTGAGGCGGGTAACAGTGGTAGATGCAATGCGGTAAAGAAAAATATCCGATTGCCCGTTTTGCACCGCGCTGACAACTAAATTTTTATCATCACCCATAAAATTTATGTGCAGCACTTTTTGGAATTTATCCATGCGCTTCACTTCCATTTTCTTTGTAGCGAGGTCATAAATTCCTAAATAAATCACTGCCTTTTTTTCAAACACTACAGCTAATTGTTTGCCGCTTGGAGTCCATGCCAAAAGCGGTTGCTTATCATCTGTAAAAATAGTGTTGGTGCGCCAGCCGCCTTTTACAACTGTTTTTTTCTTGTTCGTTTCGGTGTCTAACAATTTCACTTTGTATCTGCCCAAATCATTCTGCGCAAAAGCTAAAGTTTTACCATCGCTGCTCATGCGTGGTTGATAATATTCAAAGCCTCGTTTGCTTTTGCGCTTGATGATATTTGCACTGCTGCGTTTTTGTGTTTGTTCGCTTTCTGCTTTAAATCTTTCTAAATAAAAATTGAACCAATCGGTGAGCGTTTCATCCAAGCCTTGCCCAACTACAAATTGAAAGCCATTGTCCACGCTGCGGTTGATACGCGCTAAATACATCAGGTTGCCTGCTGCCTGCTTGCCGTATTTTTCTTCTACATAATGCCAGATGGAATGCCCGACAAACACGGCTTCACTTGGTTCGAGCTTGTTCAACTTAGCATAGCGACCGCTCATAATGCCATCGCGCAAACGGTCGTCTGCATTGCTGTTCCAGCCTTTTGCATAATGCTGAATAAATCCGTTGCGAAACCAATCGGGCATATTGAGCGCAACTGCATTTTGCACATATTCCAACACCGAACTTCCGGTAAGCAGCTTATCTAAATACAGTTTTCCTAATCGTTCGCGCAATTGAATATCGAGGTCTTCGTGGCTGCCGTTGAAGTAGAGAAATATTTTATTGTCGGGCAGATTCGTTGTGCCGCCTTCGTTGTTGCCTGCTTCGTAAATTCCAATGTTGGTTTGGTTCAACTCGTTGATGGAATTGTAAACGATAATGTCAATTTTTCTGCGGTACTTAAAATCAAGCAATCGCTGCAAATCTTCATTGATGCCTTCGGCTTGTTTGATAACGTATTTGCCGACATCCTGCCCGCCCTGATAAAAGTAAACGGTGAAGTGGTCGGTATCGTAATAGGAAAAAATAAAGTCTTTGTACTGAACGCGATTTTGCCCGTATTGAATGTTGGTTGCCTGGCTGTGTGAAAAGTGAAAAGTGAAAAGTGAAAAAAGTATTATTAAGATATGAGTTATGAGATATGAGTTATGAGAAGGAATGACCAATGACCAATGACCAACGACCAATGGGAACAGCCGGCTTGTGTCTGATTTCTGATTTCTGATTTCTGACCTCTGACCTCTGATTTCTATTTTCCGATTTCTATTTTCTATTTTCTGCTTTCCACTTTTCATGGCGAAACTAAAGTAGAGAAATATTTGAGATTGGTTGCGTTGCTGCATTTTCTAACAATAAAATTATAGCTGAAATTTTTACAAACTTCAATGTTGGCAACTTCTGCGTTCAAAATTCCTTTTTAAGTTCAAAAAGAGTAATGTTTGCACTACAATTTTGTAATAAGATTTAAAACAAACAGAAATGGCAGATCATTCAATTCGTGCTTACTGCATGAAAACAAAAGAAAAAAATGTAATAATGAAAGATGCAGTTATTACTAAAACAGCTAAAGGCGGTTACATGGCTCAGGGCAATGACGGCAAAGGCAACAAAATGACTACAATGCTTAACAAAGAAAATGCTGAGAATGCTGTAAAAGCAGGCGTTGCAAAATTCGGATAAGCTGTATCGCTTTAATTACAAAGCCCCGCCATGAAAATGGCGGGGCTTTTTTGTGTCTGAAAGTTGCTTGCTTAAAACTTTTACAAAGTTCAGAACTTTGTAAAAGTTGAATACCGGTTTTTCTGCATATAAAAAAGGCTACCCGAAAACGGATAGCCTTTCTGAAAAAATTATTGATGATGCTTATTTAGCAACAGCAAATTTTGTTTTGCCAACGATAGCACCTTGCTCATTCATCAGATTGATGATGTAAGTGCCATTGCTTAATGAAGTAATATCCAAAGCAATATTGTTGCTGAAATTGTTTGCGGTTGCAACAACTCTGCCTGCCAAATCAAATACATTAACCGTAGCGTTTTCCAAAGCGGCAGCAATGTTCAAAGTGCTTGAAGTTGGATTAGGGAACGCTTTTACGCTCACCAAATTCACATCTTTAATACCCGAAACATCTTTTACGTTGATGCGCAAAACGCCTTGTGAAGTTTTGCCCGCAGTAGAAACCAATTCGTAAAACACTGTATCGTAACCAACGTAGTTGTTATCCGGTGTGTAAGTAATATTACTGCCTGATTTTGCAGCAGTTCCATGAGCAGTTGTATTGCTGATAGTTCCTATGGAAAGCGTTCCGTTGGCATTGCAATCCAAATCGTTCGCCAAAACATCCACAGTCAAAGCAACATTTTTTGTAGTTGAAGTATCATCAATGTTTGCAATAGGATTGATGATATAGTTAACCGGAGCTAAACTGTAATCAACATCATCAACCAACAAAACGCTGCCCGGTTGCAAAGTTCCCGCCAACAAAGATTCGGTGTTTTGCAACTCAAACAAATTGCTTGACGACAAAGCAAAAGTGATGCTATCAGGAACATCGCAAGAAGAGTAAGTAAAAGGAATTGCAAAACGTTGGTAACCACCCGTAGCACTTTTAACAAAACCTGCGGCAGTAGCAACAAGGTCAGTACCTTTTCTCAACACCGCCAACAACAAGGCTGAATCGCCCGCAGCAGGAGTATAGTTTGCCCAAACAGTGAAACTATCTACACGACCGGAAACAGGGATTCCGCTGCCCGGAAGGCTTGTAGGAGAAAATCCTCCGCCACTTGTTAAGTTGGTAATATCAATAGAAAATTCACCGCTGATTACAAATCCCGGAATTGTTGCAGGAAGTCCCAAAACAGGAATGGTGATTGAGTTGGTTTCGATTCTTGCAGCATAAGTTCCTGTGTGCGCATCGGTTGATTTTGTAACCATAATTACGCCACCCGGCACATTAGGTGTAAAAGTATCAGCACCTGAAATGTAATTAACAGAAGTCCAGTTAATCGGGTCTTCAAAATCAAAAGTGTCCGGTAAAAATCCCGGAAGCAATGCAGACAAATCTAATTTAGATGTATCTGTTTTCCAGTTTTCAAAATCCGCGCCCGGTACTTGCGCAATTGCCGCACTCAATAATGTAAAAGAGAATGCAGTTAG
>CAZSEG010000067.1:0-7660 GCA_964605875.1 uncultured Chitinophagaceae bacterium | reverse complement strand
TGTGTTTTGTAAAAAAATCAAGTCCGCGAATATAGCAACATTGAAAATATTGCGTGTTAATTTGTTTTGAAACAATAACTTATTACAGATGGCGTATCATTGCTTTCGTAATCATTCAATAAATAAAAATGCTCGGACTAAAACTTCCCACCGACCCGCGATGGGTAAATCTTGCTTCAATGAACGTGGAAGAAATTCTTACCGACCACGCCTACTGCGAACAGAAAGCCGCATCAACAGGTATTTCTTTAATACAAACTTATGCTGAATTTGAAGAGTTGGTAGATGCGCTTATACCAATCGTAACAGAGGAATGGGGACACTTTAAAATGGTGTTAGATCATTTAAAAAAGCGCGGATTGAAATTGGGTAAGCAACGCAAAGATGTGTATGTGAATGAACTGCAAAAATTTGTGCGCAAAGGCGATTCACGCAAAGAAAGTTTAATTGAAAAATTACTTTTTTCAGCATTGATTGAAGCGCGAAGTTGCGAGCGGTTTCGCTTATTGAGCAAAGAAATTCCCGATGCGGATTTAAGCAGCTTTTACAGAAATCTGATGGTGAGCGAAGCGGGGCATTACCGCTTTTTTCTCGACATGGCGTGTTCCATTGGCGATAAAGAAAAAGTGTTGTTGCGATGGAATGAATGGTTGGAGTACGAAGCCGAAGTATTGAAAAATATTGAGGTGCGTGGGGATAGGATGCACTGAGATAGTGATGAGTTATGAATGATGAGTTATGAGTGGTTAATGATAAATCTGCGTAATCCTTTAATCTGTGTAATCATTGCTTGCACAATCTGTAAATAGTCAATCTGTAATTCCGTAAATTTTCAAATTAAAATCATTTTTCTTTCACCAACTTGTTTGCATTATACTCGGTTATGAAACTATTTTTATCGCTGAATTTGTCTGTTTTTTCAGCTACGGTTTTTGTGTAAATCCATGACGCTTTTGCACGCACTTCATTCAGGTCGAGCAATATGAAACCATGCTTCACCAAATCCTGATAGCGGAGATGCGGATTAGTAGATTTTCGCTTGATAATACTTGCTGCCAATGGTGCTAAAAACTTGGGTGCGCGGCTCTCAAAACCTGCTGACGATACACTTGGCGTTACAAATTCTGCACCAATTACACCCATGCCTGTTTTGGCATTATAGCGCGATTTATCTTTAGGATTTTGCACCAAATCAAAGCCCCACGAAAGATGAATATCGCCCGTGATGACAATAATATTTTTGATGTTGTTTTTGTAAAACGAATCGAGCAATTCTTTTCGCTCAACGGGGTAGCCGTCCCAGGCATCTGTGTTGATGGGCGTTTTTTTAGATATATGATGCCCGTCTAATTCCGAAAACACCACCTGATTTGCCATCACTTTCCATCGCGCGGCAGAGTGGATGATACCATCTTTCAACCACATGGTTTGTGTTTTGCCCAAAATGGTTCTGGTTTCGCATTTAAGCAAAGTGTCATAAGGACTTACCTGTTTGCAACGTTCTTCCGTGCGGGTGTCTAACATGAAAATATCTGCAAGGTTTCCATAGCTGATTTTGCGTGTAATTTTGTAGTCGGGATTATCGGTAATCGGCAGCCATTCAAAGTATGCCTGCTTCGCATTTGTTATCCTTTCCGACCATTCTCCTTTTTCTATTCTGTGATTTTTTGCGCCATCCTTGTAAGCATCATTTGCAAATTCGTGGTCGTCCCATTCGGTGATGAAAGGATGCAGTCTGTGAACCTCCTGCAAGTCTTCATCCAAGCGATATTGCGCATAACGTGTGCGGTAATCCTGCAGACTTAAAATTTCACGTGGCGGAATATGCTCTCTTACTTTAAGCTTGCTCTTTCTTACTCCTGTCCCGCCTTCGTAAATGTAATCGCCTAAATGAATTACGGCATCAATGTCATTTCTGTTGGCAATCAATCTGAAAACATTATAGTATCCGTTTTGGTAGTTATTGCAACTCACTACTGCAAATTTTATGCTTTCTGCATTTACGGGTGCGGTTTTTGTTCTTCCAATCGGTGAGTAAAAACTATCGCTTTCAAAACGATAAAAGTAAGTTGTGCCGGGCGATAAATTTTCCACTAAAATTTTCACGGTATAAGCCGAAGATGCAATAGCATCAACTTCACTTTGCGCAACAATATTTTGCATTGCAGTATCTGATGCAACCTGCCAATTAACCTTTACGGATTGTTGGTTTTCTGCCCAAACTTTTGTCCAGATAATCACACTGGTTTGATGCGGGTCGCCCGATGCCACACCAAAATAAAACGGCTTTAAATCGGGATTTAAAAGTGAGTCAATTGCGCTGTCAAAAAGAGATTGGCAAAAAGAAGCCGAAACAAAAAGGGAAAGAAAAACAAATGAGAAAAATTTCACGCTGCTTGAAAATATTTAAGGTTGTAATGATAAGTATCAATTACGCAACGGAAAGAAGTTGTAGGAATTTTTAATAATCTAAGTGAGTATCAATAAAAAAAGCCGCCAATTGATGGCGGCTTTTTTTATTCTGTTCTCTGATTTCTAACTTCTGTTTTCAGTAATTCAATTTAGCTAATAAGCGGCTGTGTGTTTCGCCATTCACTTTCATGCTTACCATCAGGTTGCCTGCGGCAACAGGATATTTGGCAGCATCAAACACTAAGTTGTGATTGCCTGCATTCAATTTTCCGTTTTGCAAATCTGCAACTACCTTGCCTTGCAAATCCATTACCTGCACTTGCACTTTCGCATCTTTTTCTAAATTAAAATTGATAGTTGCTTTATCAAAAAACGGATTCGGGAACACGTTTACATGGAAGTCTTCGTCCAATAAAGTTGTGCCGAAATTTTTGCCGAGGTCAATGGCGCTTCCGCCTTCATCAGCTTTTACAATATCGGTAAAGCCGCCTGTGCAGGGCACATTGTAGTGTGGGATAAAACTTGAAGTTGCCCCGGTAAGTTTCACGCTTTCACCTGCTTTGGCAAAGGTAAGCTCGCCTGCTTTAAAGCACCATGTTCTGTCGGGATTGCTTTGATGTTGATTCACAATTTCATACTCTTCAAAAATGAGTTTGTTGCCTGTGATAACACCGCGCAATTTGATGTCGCCATAGTCGCCATTGCTGCCAAAAATGGTGGATGTGCCGGTTACAAGATTGCCTTCTTGCTTGAGCGTAAATTCATACTCAAAAGTTTGAAGCACACCTTTTTGGTCGGCAGTGTATTGGTGGCGTTTGCCCACCCATTTTCCGCTTACATCTAATTTTGAAACTTGTTTTTCGGATAACGCTTCGCCACGTTGTGCCTGCGCGTAAGAAAGTAGCCCGATTGCTGCAATTGCCAAGAAAATCTTTTTCATAAATGAGAAATTTTGATGTACTAAAATAAAAATTTTTTGGAGTGTCAAGTTATTTTTTTCGCGCAGAAAAAGAGTTCATGAAAAACATTAGGAATGTCGCAGAGCAAAAAATTATTGGTAGTAGTACATACTGAACGGGGAAACAGAATAAGAATCATAAGTGCTCGTGCCGCTTCAAGAAAAGAAAGGAAACAATACAATTAAAGTCATTATCTTAGCGGTGAATAACAGCCATGAGAAATCAGAAAAATGAAGATTCGCTGTTGTCTGAATACGACTTCAGCAAGGGAACACGGGGAAAATATGCCAAACGTTTTGCTGCGGGAAGTAATATTGTTGTGCTTGCGCCTGATGTAGTAAAATTATTTCCCGATTCCGATTCTGTGAATGAAACATTACGTGCGGTGGTTAAAATAGCTCAACGTTCGCGCAGGAAAGTATCTGCTGCACGCTCTTAATTCCGTTAGTCATCCCTTCCGCCCCTGCAATGCAGCTATCAGCAGTTTCTGATTTTCTATTAAATCCTCCTTTGCCTGCAATAATGATTCCCAAAGTTTGCGTTCTTCTGCAAGAGAATTATAGTGATTTATGAAACCAACGGAACTATCATTCATGTTTGGCTGATACAAAATATTACTGTCGGAATTAGGGAGTAAAGAAATAACAGGAACTTCTAACTTTTCCGCAGTGGACACGATGGTTTCCCACTTGGGCGAAATTTTATTGTTTTCAATATCAGATAAAATGCTTTGAGTGATGCCGAGTTCAGAAGCAAGCCGTTCCTGTGTCCAACGCTTGGTGAGGCGTTGCTGCGCAATGCGCTGTCCTACTGTTTCCATGTTAATTGTCCGCTTCCGATAAAATATCGTTTATGCCGATATTTTATCGGTTCAAACTAAATGGGAATACATTGAACAACGGAAGCAGAAAAATTTTATTTTTAAAACCGAATACTTACCTTTGGCGTTAGTAACGCAAAAGAGGATGATAATTTCTTTCGGAGATAAGGAAACAGAAAAAATATGGGATGGCGAAGTTTCCAAAAAGTTGCCGCGGGAAATTCAGGAAGTTGCAAGAAGAAAACTGAGAATGTTGAATAACTCCGTAAACGTTGCTGATTTACGGATTCCACCTGCGAACAAGCTGGAACGGTTAAAAGGAAATTGGAGCGCATTTCACAGCATACGAATCAATGACCAATGGCGTGTTATTTTCAAATGGGCAAACGGCAATGCTTCGGAAGTGGAAATTATAGATTATCATTAAACACAGAAACGATGAAATGCCCACGACTCAAAATCACCAACCGAAATGAATATCAGGTTGGGCATTCCATCTGACCTTTAAAAAACAAATTATATACAGATGAAAAAATTACGCAACATCTCACCGGGAGAAGTGCTTTTGGAAGAATTTTTAATTCCGCTGAATGTGTCGCAATACCGTTTGGCAAAAGAAATTGGCATACCGCAAACGCGCGTTTCGGAAATTGTTAAAGGCAGCCGCAGAATCACGGCTGACACGGCTTTACGCCTAAGCCGTTTTTTCGGAAACACCGCAAAATTTTGGTTGGGTTTGCAAGATGATTACGATATAGAAAACGAGTTGAACATGAAATTAGACGAACTCAAACAAATCGTGCAACTGAATTTTAGAAAAGTTGCTGTTGCAAAATAAAACTTAGCAGGATTTCGTTCGTGTCTTCTCTTAGAACTCTGCATATTCAGGCGGTTAGCTGCTTCGATTTGGCAAAGTAATTCTTCATTGTATTTTTTCAGCAACGTAATCTGCAGCCATTTCACCTGCCATGCTGCCGATGGCAACACCCATGCCACCCATACGCGCTGCCAACAGTATATTTTCTGCTGCCCACTCTATTAAAGGTTTTTTGTTTTTGCCGAAAGCCATGATGCCCGTCCAGTGCATATCCATTTCGAACTTTACGGAAGGTAAGATGATGTGTTGCAGCTTTTCCATAAGCGAGGCATAAATTTTTTCGTTAGCAGAAAAATCTGTTGAGTTTTCTGTTTCAAAATCTTCGTTGCGTCCGCCACCGAAAAGCACCCTGCCGTCAATTTCACGGAAGTAATAATAGCCTTTATCAAAATGATAAATTCCTTTGAAAGGAAGGTTGGCGATTGGCTTTGTAATCAGCACTAAGCCGCGCCCGGGTTGAATATCGAGGTGAGGAAAAAACTTTGGTGTAAAAGCATTGGTACACAACACAATTTTTTTGCATTGGAAAGCAATTGTTTCATTGTTGAAATTGCGTTTTACCTGAACTGTGCAAGTTGCTCCATCTTCAATTTTTTCCACTTCGCAACCTGTAAGCACAACAACACCTTTTTGCAAAGCATATTGATGTAAGTGCTTCATCATTTCGCCTGTGTGCAATTCGCCTTCGCAATGGTTTTGGATGATGGCTTTGGTGTGTTGTTTGGAAAAAGTGAAACCGTTTAAACGGTTTCCCGGAAGCGCTTCAAAAGTTTTTTTGCCTGTAACAGGTTTCAATAAATTATTGAGTGAATCAACTTTTTCAAGCACATCAAGTTCGTGTTTGGCAATCAATTCATAGCTGCCATTTTCGCGATAGCGAATATTGGTATCGCCCAATCTTTCGCGCAACATTCGCAAACCTTTCAATCGCAACTCAACCAATTGCAGCACTTCATTTTCAGTGCTGTGTTGCAAATCATCTGCAATTTCTCCAGCACTGCCGATGCAGGCAAAACCTGCGTTGCGTGTACTTGCGCCTGTGGGTAAAACACCGCGCTCAAAAACTGCAACGGACAGATGCGGCTTTTTTTCCTTTAATGAAATTGCAGCACTCAATCCGGTGATGCCGCTGCCAATTACGATTACATCAAAGTGTGTAAGCGAAGTGCGTTCCCAATAGGAAAGCATGATTAGTGTTGATGTGAATTTCGGGCAGTAATGTTTACTTCAAACTCAATGTTATCTGCAATTGCTTTATCAGCCAACGAAGGAAAAATAGTACCCGATTTGTAACTGATGTCCCATTTGGTGCGGTCAATTGTAATCTTAGCTGTAGCTTTTACTTCCTCCTGAAAAATATCCAAACGCGCAGGAAATTGAACCGGTTTGTTGATGCCTTTAATAGCAAGATTTGCGAATAATTCAAAGTTGCTTTCGCCTGCTTTTGCACCGGCAATCGGCACAATGCGCGTGATGGTAAGCGTAGCCACCGGATGCTTATCTACACTAAAGAAATCATCGTTTTTCAGGTGGTTAACCAAATTGGCATTTTGCTTTTCGTCTTTAATATCGGCACAGGTAAGTGTGGTCATATCTAATTCAAATTTACCTGCTTCGGGTGTGCCGTGATTCATTACCAACACACCGCTTTTCAGTTTCACAAAACCATCGTGCTGTCCGGTTACTTTTTTGCCTGTCCAATGAACGGTGGCTGAGTTCGGGTCAACATTGTAGGCTTCGGTATGGAATTTTGCACTTGGCAAAAATGTGATTGCTGCAACAATTGCAATGGCAGAAAAGAATTTTTTAATCATGTTTTGTTTTTTATGAAGTTCAAATAAAATCAATAATGTGAATGTTGAATTTTTGTTAGCGATTTTTTGCTTTGATGATTTACAAACTCATTCTTATTCTCCATTCTTTCGGGTAATGATTGTTCAGTCTGCCGGGTATTGCCTTCACCCAACCAAGCGGAATGTTTTCATAGTTCACTATTCTCCATCCCTTATCAGCTCGCTTTTGAAGCGACTCGCCTTTCAGATATTTCAACGCTTCATCGCGCGTGAGTTCAATTGATTCATCCGAAAATTTTAAATCTTTTGATAGTGCAAGCGCATGATTAAAAATCACATCTTTATTGTTCGCACTACCAGCTGTTGTACCAACCTGACGAATATTTAAGCTGCGTGCAATTTGTTCAACAGAACGTTGCAATGATGCAGGCGCGAAGCAAAATTCGTTGCGAAACATAAACCATGCCGCAGCAAAATCTTCCTTTAATAATTGTTTTAGCTCAACAGGAATTGTCTTTTCATCAATAAATTCTAATTGCTTTTTTGAAGCATTGCTAAACGCAATATCTTCAGTGTTTGATTTTTCTTTTTTCAAACAAGAAATAAAAAAACCCTCGCCTTCAATTCTGTGCGGATAAAACCGAAAGCCGAAATCATTTTTCACAACACCTTCAGGTGTTTCTATTCCGGCAATTTGCAAGCTGCAATTTTCATTTTCAATAAGTTGTTGCACAGCATTTTCATTCTCTGCGGCTTCGTAAGTGCAGGTAGAATAGATAAGTACACCGCCTGTTTTTAA
>CAZSEG010000066.1:0-16189 GCA_964605875.1 uncultured Chitinophagaceae bacterium | reverse complement strand
CTTTTCATGTTTTTGGTGCTGTTAATTTCTAACACCATTATCCACACATCAAAAAACTACATTCGCACCTCTTTGACACTAAAAAGAGGTATGATTGAAAACATCCGCAAGGCAATAATCAATAATCACTAATAAATAATCAATCTCATGCAACTTACATCACTCGAAATAAAAGGCTTTAAAAGTTTTGCCGAAAAAACTACCATTCACTTTAACAACCGCATCACGGGCATTGTGGGTCCAAACGGCTGCGGCAAAAGCAATGTGGTGGATTCCATCCGTTGGGTTTTGGGCGAGCAGAAGACAAGCATGTTGCGCTTGGAGAAAATGGAAAACCTCATTTTCAACGGCACGCGCCAGCGCAAGGCATCGGGCTTAGCGGAAGTGAGCCTCACTTTTGAAAACACCAAAAACGTCATCAGCAGCGATTACAAAACCATCACCATCACGCGCAAATTGTTCCGCGATGGCGAAAGCGAATACCGCCTCAACGATGTGCCGTGCCGCCTCAAAGACATCACGGGCTTGTTCATGGACACGGGCGTGAGCGCAGATTCCTACGCCATCATTGAGTTGGGCATGGTGGATGAAATCCTCAACGACCGCGACAACAGCCGCAGGCGTTTGTTTGAGCAAGCTGCGGGCGTTTCAAAATACAAGAAGCGCAAGAAGGAAACCATTGACAAGCTGAAAAGCACCGATGCCGATTTGGAGCGCGTGAAAGATTTGCTTTTTGAAATCGAAAACAACCTAAAAACGCTTGAAAAACAAGCTGTAAAAACCAAGAAATTTTACGAGCTGAAAGAGGAGTACAAAAACCTCAGCCTGTTGCTGGCGAAATATTCTTTGCGTGATTACAAAATTGCGTTCAAGGAGTTGGAAGAAAGCAAGCAGAAAGAAGAAGCCAACCGCAGCGAAATCGAAGCCGCCATTGCGAAAGCCGAAGCCGCTTTGGAAAAGGAAAAGTTGGATAATATCGAAAAAGAAAAATCGCTTTTTGCCATTCAGAAAAGATTGAATGAATTGGTGAGCGGAGTGAGCGACAAGGAAAATGAGCGCAATCTTTTGAACTCGCAACTCAAGTATTCGCGCGACAAAGCCGACACTGCGCAACGTTCAATTGTGGAAGCGAACGACCAGATTCAGAAGCTGAAAGTTTCGGTTGAGAAATTGCAGTTGGATAAAGACAGCGAGCAGAATATTTTAGACCAGAAACGCGCGGAAGTTTCAACGCTTGAAAAGGAATTAGGCGAAATACGCGAGCAGCACAATGCGCTGAAAGACACGCTGGGCAACGAACAGAAGCTGTATGCCGAAAAAGAGCGCAGCATTTTTGAGTTGGAAAAGCAGCTTGCCGTTAATCGTTCAAACAACGAAAGTTTGCAGCGCGATTTATTCAGCAGCGAAGAAGATGTGGTGAACAAACGCAAGGAATTGGACGCTTTGCAGCAATCGCTCGACCAACTGAAAACCGAAAAAGAGCAGGCAGAAACAAAGCTGAACGAATTGAAGCAGGCGGATGAAAATGCGCGTCAGCAGTTGCAGCAGTTGGAGCAGGCGATAGAGAAAAAGCGTTTGGAACTTACGCAGGAAACGCGCACGCTCGATGCAAAGCGCAACGAATATGAGCTTACAAAAAGCCTTGTTGAAAACATGGAAGGTTTTCCCGAAGCGATTAAATTTTTGAAGAAAAATCCCAAGTGGGTGAAGGATGCGCCATTGTTGAGCGACATCATTTATTGCTCCGAAGAATACCGCATCGCCATCGAAAATTATTTAGAGCCTTACCTGAATTATTATGTTGTTCAGAATTTAGAAGAAGCGGTTGCAGCCGTGAACCTGTTGAATGACGCGGCAAAAGGCAGAGGCAACTTTTTCATCTTGGATGATTTTGCGGGTTACGAACCCAAGCAGCCTGTGCTGATTGAAGGCGCGCGCGCGGCAACAGAGTTGGTGGAGTTGGATGCGAAATACAACAAGCTGGGCGCGTTTCTTTTAGACCGCGTGTATATGCTGGATGATTCAAAAACTTTTCAGTCGGCACAGTTGGATACGCAGGGACAAAAAGTTGTTTTGCTCACGAAAAGCGGCAAGTTTATCCGTCAGGATTTTTCGTTGAGCGGTGGCTCGGTGGGCTTGTTTGAAGGCAAAAAAATAGGTCGCGCAAAGAACCTTGAAAAGCTGCAAAAAGAGATTACGGTTCTGGAAGAAAAAACGCGCAAGCTGCACAGCGAAGTAAGCGAAGTGCAAACGCAAATCAACACTTTGAAAGCATCGAATCTTCCGCGTGAAATGGAGGCGCAGCGCAATCTTGTGGCGCAGTTGAGCAATAAATTTTCGGCTTCGCAGGCGAGCATTCAAAGCCTTGTGAAATTCCTGGAAAGCGCGGATGCAAAAAGCAAAAGCATCACCGAAAGATTGGAAGGCTTGCGCAATGAAGTAACGGTGATTAACGAACAGCTTTCCACGCTTCGCGCTGCACAAGCCGATATGAAAACTTTGCTTGAACAAACCGACAAAAATTTTGTTGAGCTTACGAATAAATTGAGCGAAGCATCTTCGCGTTTCAACCAAAAGAACATTGAGTTTCACCAGCAGCAAAACCGCGTTAATTCCATTGCTCAGGAACTGAATTTCAAAAACACGCAGGTTGAAAGTCTGACTTCGCAACTCACGCGCAACAACGAAGTGATTGAAGAATGTAATCAGCAAATTCAGGAATCAACCACAAAATTAAAAGCCATTGAAAGCGAACTCCTGAGCGGCTATGCGGATAAGGAAGGTTTTGAAAACGAAGTTTCGGAAGCCGAAAAAACTTACTACGATTCACGCGCTGCCATCAATGAATTAGATGCTGCCGTACGCGAAGAACAACGCAAACGCGATGCTTCGGTGGCTTTGCTTACGTCTATCAATGAAAGATTTAATGAGTTGAAATTAAATCTCACGGGTTTGCGCGAAAGGTTGAGCGTGGAGTTTAACGTGAATGTGAATGACATTATCAACGAAGAAATTGACGGCAAATTCACGAAAGAAGAATTGGATGAAGATGTTGCGAAAATCAAAAAGCGCATTGAGAATTTTGGCGAAATCAACCCGATGGCGGTGGAAGCGTATGACGAAATGAAAACGCGCTACGACTTTATTGTGGCGCAGAAAAAAGATTTGGAAGACGCGAAAGAATCATTGATAAATACCATCAAAGAAATTGACGATTCTGCAAAGACGCAGTTTCTGGATGCGTTCAACAAAGTGCGCGAGAGCTTCATCCGCGTGTTCCGCACTTTGTTCAGCGAAGAAGACCAGTGCGATTTGTTTCTCACCAATCCCGATGACCCGCTCGAATCGAAAATTGAAATCGTGGCGAAGCCCAAAGGCAAACGCCCGACCGTGATTGACCAGCTTTCGGGCGGTGAAAAAACGCTGACGGCAACGGCTTTGCTTTTCTCGTTATATCTTCTGAAACCCGCGCCATTCTGCATTTTCGATGAGGTGGACGCGCCTTTGGACGATACCAACATCGCCAAGTTCAACAAAATCATCAACGAGTTCAGCAACGATTCGCAGTTCATTATTGTAACGCACAACAAAAGTACGATGGCTTCGGTGGATGCGATTTACGGTGTTACCATGCCTGAAATGGGTGTGAGCAGGGTTGTGCCTGTGAATTTTAGCAGTTTGAATTGACGTGAGAAGCTGTTTAAAATTAAAATTAAAAAACAGGTGCAAATGTTTACTTCTAAAATCTGCAATCGTTAATCTCAAATCGTTAATCAAAGAAATAGAATAATGATTAACGATTGCAGATTTTAAACAGCCTCTAAGTTCGGAATACCGATAAGACTAAATTTCTTTTACGAAAACACCGATTTGACAGTTTCTATCAAAATTTCCCGTCAACCGAGCAGGGTAACGAGTATGTTCCATTCTAAAATTGATGTTTGTAACTTCATATTTCTTGCCGTTATATTCTATTGCTCTGCCGATTTCAATAAAACGAGAATTGCTTGCTTCATCGTAGAATGTTCCCATTTTATTAAAGTCTTCTCGATAATGAAACGAATCAATTTGATTTTGAGTATTGACATCAATTAGCATAATTCGTGGTTGTAATTGTTCCATCATTTTTTTGTTTGTGGCAAAGTTACCATTTTTATTTGGTTTGAGATTCAAATGCGAAACAATGAAACACTTGCCAATTATTACGCTCTGCTTATTCTTGTCGTTTAGTGGATTTAGTCAATCTACGGCAGCGCTTGACGAAGCAAATGGCTTTAAGAGCCTAAAATTTGGTACACCTCAAAGCACGTTTTCTGGTCGAATTTCAGAACCTGTTACTGACAATTTTACAAAGAATTTATCCTATGGAATAGGATTCTGTTCTTTTACTGATGTAAAAGAACAAATAACAACTGCTTTTGGCGAACAAGTTCGCGTTGATATAGCGTTTGACCATAGTAGAGCCCTTTATCTTACACGATTAGAAACAATTTCAGATGTACAAACAAGCACAACGGAAGTTCAACAAAGTTGGTATCAAAAACTATTAAATGAGAAACCAACAGGAAAACCTTTTGTGTCGAGATATTCGTATAAACAATATAGTACCAAAGAAATGGATGCGCTTAAAAACACAATATCAAGAGCCTTCGGGAAACCATATTTTTTGAAATATTATGAGGAGAATAATAGAACATATATTAAATGGCAAGGAAATAATGTTCGTTTAATTTTAGAGGTTGGGCAATTTGGGACAGGACTGTATTCTGCTACAATTTATTTTATGGACATAAAAAGAGCTACCGCAGAGAAAGTTGTCCGTAAACAACAAAACATGGCGAAAGACATTAAAAACAGCAACGATTTTTAGTATATATCAATATGCAAAAACTAATACTATTTTCTTTTTTATTCCTTGTGTTCGGTTGCTATGGGAAATCCATAGAAAACCTAAATAAAGCCAATGGGTTCAAGGACTTCAAAATTGGCGACCCAATAAGTAAGTGGAGCCGTTCGGTAAAACTTAAAGAGAAAGATAATTATTTGTACAATGGCAATTCTGAACAATATAAAACAGCATTTGGTAATGGTGTTGATTTGATACAACTATTGACAGATGAAAACGGTAAGATAGATTGCATATTTGTTTTCATATCGGGGAAGTGGAATAGTTATGGAATTGGAAACATTAGAGAAAGCATAGAGGCTGCGTTTGGAAAACGTATGGCAACTAATGAGCAGAACGGATATACATTTTACGTGTGGAGCGGAAATATCGCATTATCTCTTATCGTAGAAACACCCGATGAAAAAGGACGAGCAGGCGCAATGCTAATGTATGCAAGCAAAAAGTACATTACAAAAGGTTGGGTTGAAAACACGAAAAAAGACTATTAAAAATTACGCCTCAATCTGTTTCAGCAATTCTCTTAACGTGCACCCCACGAAGCGCAATCGCCACATCGCAATACCAACTACGCTCCAATACTTTTATCCGTACAACACTCATACTGCGCTAAAGTAATAAATGGATGATGATAAGGTGTGTTGTTGTATAGTGCGCAGGGTTGGCAAGCCAAACTGTTTAAGGATGAAGCACATAAATTCTCCTTCGCGAGCAGTAGCTCGCGCACGTGCATTAATTATTCTCTTCTTGGATGACTTCTTCTAACTGACCCGCAAAGAAATGAGGCGGTAAGACTATTTGCCCTGTAACGTTTCCAAGACTACTTGTTAGAGTTGTGATGAAAGACCTTACATAAGGGAACATTATTGCAGGCGCATTAGCATTGACAAAACTTTTCTTTACTCTTTCTTCTGCATCTTTCTCTATTGAGAAATGACCAACTGCTTGTAATGACAAATTGAAAAATCCGTCTGCCTTAACTACTGTTTCAAATATTACCTTGAACTCTAACGGAGCATCAATGGGATAAAATACTCTTGGAACAATATTCAAATCAATATTCTTAGTTCTGTCTAATGGATTTTCAGACACAAACTGGATGTTGAAAATATCAACACCATGAAATGTAAGTTTTATTTGCTCTTTTACTTCCATTATGCAGCCATTGCATATTCATACTCCCCAGCAGAATATTCTTCAGAATACTCGAATTCATTATTCGGTTTACATCCATAAGCATTGATAGAGGTATGACTCTGAACAAGTTCTTCAAATGTTCCTTCACCCAAAAACTCAAGCCCCTTAACGCTTCTTTTGCTCAAAAGCCATTGTGATAGAGATTTTTCAGTTTCATTAGACAATGCATTATCTAATTTCCTCTCTAACTCTTTAAGATTCAACATTTTAATATAATTTTTTAGGTTTACACCTATCCTCTGAGTGGAGTACAAATGTAGTAATAATTTCAAGATTATAAATAACTGCCTGTATTCTCTTTCTGTAATAAAAAGATTTAACTTTTAAAATATTATCTTTTTCAGGAATATCTTGAAAAATTATGCCATCAACCTCATCCCATATAGCTTTTTCTAAAAAATATTCATTCACTTCTTTGATAGTTGGTTTAATCCCTGTTTTACTTCGGATAAAATCGGCAGCTTTTTCAACCTGTTTAATCCAGAAACGATAATGTTCTTCGTTAAAGACCGTATCTAAAAAATTATCAGTTACAATTTTTGACTGATAGATTTCAAAATATCCGGTTTTTTGCTTGCTGTTATGTCCCCATTGCGTGGCATCAACAAGTTCATCCCAAAAGTAATACCCTTCTCCAAGCCACGCATCATCTCTGACACAGATTACAGGAGAAGCTAAACGCTTTTCTCTTCGTTCCTGTGTATGATACATTATCCTTAAAGTCAATGCCATTTACGAAAATCTTGATAATGAGTTTCAAAGAATAAACCTACTTAAATATTTTGATGTGCAAATATAAGCGAATGAAAAAAAGCGACTGCCAACATCGTAAATGTTGCACAACCAAGCAATTTCAAAGCGCGACAGATAAAAATAAGTTCAAGGTAATTTTCCCGTATGGCAGTTTCTCGTAACGAACTCTGCCCCCCACAAAAACAACCGCCACATCGCAATACCAATTACGCTCCGTAATTTTTCATTCCATACTTTACACAACCTAATTCCATAAATAATAAGTTCGCACCTCAATTTTAAAACATGAGCAAGGTAAAAGTGGGTTTGGTGCAAATGAGCTGCACAGATAATGTTCAAGCCAATTTTGATAAAGCAGTGGCAGGTATTCGCGATGCTGCGGCAAAAGGTGCGCAGATTGTTTGCCTGCAGGAACTATTCAAAAGCCTCTATTTCTGCGATGTAGAAGATTACGACAACTTCAAATTAGCCGAGCAGATTCCCGGTGCAACAACAGATATTTTAGGTGCTTTAGCCAAAGAATTAAACGTAGTAATTATCGCATCCTTGTTTGAAAAACGCGCACAGGGCTTGTATCACAACACCACAGCCGTGTTGGATGCCGATGGTAAATACTTGGGTATGTACCGCAAGATGCACATTCCCGATGACCCTGCTTTCTACGAAAAATTTTACTTCACACCCGGTGATTTAGGTTACAAAATGTTTGAAACCAAATTCGCCAAAATCGGTGTATTGATTTGTTGGGATCAATGGTATCCCGAAGCAGCCCGCATTACGGCATTGTCAGGTGCCGAAATCCTCTTCTACCCTACTGCCATCGGCTGGGCAACTGCGCAAGACGAAGCCACCAACAAAGAACAATACGATGCGTGGCAAATCATGCAACGCGCTCATGCAGTTTCAAACGGTGTCCATGTTGTAAGCGTGAACCGCGTTGGCTTTGAACAAAACGGAGCGATGAAATTTTGGGGCGGCAGCTTTGTAAGCAATCCTTTGGGCAAATTAGAATACCTCGCTTCGCACGAAAATGAAGAAACCGCTGTGGTAGAAATTGATACTGCTAAAACAGATTATTACAGAACACACTGGCCCTTTATGCGCGACCGCAGAATTGACAGCTATCAGCCGATTATGAAAAGATACATTGATTAGATATTAGATGTTAGACTAACAGCCATTAATCATCATCTTCTTCGGGTATGAATCATTCATTTTCCATAAATTGATAAAAGCGTATATTTTCGGCACTTCGTTTGATGATGATGCGAAAGTGTCTATTGTCTAATATCTAACATCTAATATCTAATAATGGGTTGCACAAGTTGCGGAACAAAAAATAAAGAAGGCGAAGCGGTTGCAGGGTGCGGAAGCGGAGGAAATTGCAGTACAGGAGGTTGTAATCGTAATAATGTTTACGATTGGTTCTCCAATCTTCCCCTATCCTTCAACGAGAACTTCAATATAGTAGAAGTAAGTTTTAAAAAAGGCGCGCGCAAAGGCTACTACCGAAATACCGAACACCTTGATTTATTCAAAGGTCAGTTGATAGTGGTAGAATCTGTACAAGGCTTTGATGTAGGCGAGGTAAACCTGCAAGGCGAACTGGTGAAAGCGCAAATGAAGAAGCGCAAAGTAAGCGAGCGCGAAGACATTATCCGCAACATCATCCGTATTGCAAACGAGCAGGATATTGACTTGTTGTTTGATTGCAGAAACAAGGAAAATGAAATTATGGTGAAAGCCCGCGCCATTGCCCGCACACATAAAATTGAAATGAAAATCGGTGACATCGAGTTTCAGGGCGATGGCAAAAAGCTGACTGTTTATTACACTGCCGATGACCGAGTGGACTTCCGCGAATTGGTAAAAGTGTATGCCCGCGAATTTAAAACCAAAATAGAAATGCGCCAGATTGGTGCCAGGCAGGAAGCCGCAAGAATAGGCGGTGTCGGCACGTGCGGCAGGGAACTTTGCTGCTCTACATGGCTCACTGATTTTAAATCGGTAACCACCAATGCCGTGCGCTACCAAAACCTCGCCATCAACACCGAAAAACTCAGCGGGCAATGCGGCAGGCTGAAATGCTGCCTGAATTATGAGTTGGATACTTACAATGATGCGATGAAAAGTTTTCCGCGCCAGTCGGATAAAATTGAAACAGAAGAAGGCATTGCATGGTTGAAGAAAACCGAAATTCTAAAGCAATTGCTTTGGTATGAATTTGATGACAAGCGCGGTGCATATTTTAAACTTACTGTTGGTGATGCCAAAGAGTTGTTGCTAATGAACAAAAGCGGCAAAAAACCTAAGAGCCTTGAAAACTACGCTTTGGTGGAAGAAGCCGTAGATGAAAGCAAGCATGATGATTTGGTGGGTCAGGTAAGTCTTTCAACCTTAGAAGAAAAGGAAAGGAAAAAACGCAGGCAAAACCAGCACAAGCAACATTCTAAAAAGCCGGTGCAGCAAACACAAAAGCAAGGGCAAAATCAGAAGCCGCAACATCAAAAATCAAATTCGGGGCAACATCAAAAACCGAATCAGGGGCAAGGGCAAGGGCAAAAGCCTCTTCAGAAACAGCATCATAATCAAAATAAACCTAAGCAGGGTACGCCTCCGCAAAACAAGAAATAAGTTGCTGCCGGTATGAAAAATATTATGCGTTCAAAAATAAAGCAGATTGTTTTCTTAGTTTTCCTTGCTTCTTATATTGTGTTATCGGGCTGCAACAGCAATTTCATTTATGAAGTAAACAAGCCTTTGAAAAATGAGGAATGGAGCTATGAAAATGCGCAAACATTTGAAACCGAAATCAAGGACACAGTCGTTCACTATAATATCTATATAAACCTGCGCCACTCGTTCCATTTTGAATGGAGGAATGTTTGGGTAAATATCGAAACAGAATTTCCCGATGGAAAGAAAGTTTCCAAGCGCGTAAATTTATTATTGAGCGAAGCAGACGGCAAATGGTTTGGCGATTGCACGGGCGACAACTGCGATATTCAAATTCCGATTCAGGAAAATGCCATATTCCCTCAACAGGGGATTTACAAGTTTTCGATAGCACAAGATATGCGCGTAAATCCGCTTGTAAATATCCGCAGCGTGGGGATGAGGGTTGAAAAGTATGCAGCCGAAAGCAACTAAAATTCCTTTTTTCAACCGACCTTAAACACACAAACCACGCTCTTTCCAATTTTTTATCGCCATCTGTTGCAATTATGTTGTAAAAAACTATCTTTGCGCTCCTTTTTCGGGGAAGGTGTCCTCGATGTAAGACAAAAACAACTGTAAAATGTCGCGTTTAAACGTAACAAAACTAAAAGCCAGCGAGCTTGAATTGAAAGACAAAGTAGTGAATGTGCGCAGAGTAGCTAAGGTTACTAAAGGCGGAAGAACATTCACATTTTCAGCCACAGTAGTGGTAGGCAACGGCAACGGAATCGTTGGCGAAGGGCTTGGAAAAGCCCGTGAGGTTCAGGAAGCGATTCAAAAAGCTATTGATGACGCCAAGAAAAACTTGGTAAGCATCCCTGTATTTCACGGAACAATTCCGCACGTTCAGCACGGTAAATTTGGCGCAGCCAAAGTGATGTTGAAACCCGCTTCGCACGGAACGGGCGTAATTGCCGGTGGTGCTATGCGCGCTGTGTTGGAAAGTGCCGGTGTTAAAGACGTATTGGCAAAATCATTGGGAGGTTCAAACCCTGCCAACGTTATTAAAGCAACTTTGGATGCTTTGAGCAATTTGCGCGACCCTTACACCGTATCCCGCAACCGCACGCTTTCTTTAGAGAAAGTTTTCAAAGGATAATTTTTCAGGAAAATACTTCAAACAAAAACATTTTTGTATGTCAAAAGTACGCATCACTAAAATTAAAAGTGGCATTGACCGCCACCACCGTCAAAAAAGCACTTTGATTGCATTGGGCTTGAATAAACTGAATGCAAGCAAAGAAGTGGAATTGAATCCGGCATTAGAAGGTCAGATAGCAAAAGTGAAACACCTTTTGAAAGTAGAAGCTATCTAAAATAATAAATCGAAAAGCAAACAAAGCAGCAGATGGAACTTTACAATCTTGCACCCGCAGAGGGCGCAACAAAAACCAAAAAACGTTTAGGTCGCGGACAAGGCAGCACCAAAGGCGGAACTTCAGGACGCGGACACAAAGGCGCGCAAAGCCGT
Source organism: uncultured Chitinophagaceae bacterium (assembly GCA_964605875.1). GTDB lineage: Bacteria > Bacteroidota > Bacteroidia > Chitinophagales > LD1 > UBA7692. The sequence goes on along the minus strand of CAZSEG010000066.1, from coordinate 5,144 downwards.
TCGGGTTACAAAAAGAAAAAAGGATTTGAGGGCGGTCAAATGCCATTGCAAAGACGCACACCTAAATTCGGTTTCAAAAATCCTTTCCGTGTTGAATACGAACAACTGAACTTGGGTCGCATTCAGGAACTGGCAGAAAAATTCAGCTTAACGGATATTACGGTTGAAAACCTCCGCGAACACAAACAAATCGGCAAAACTGATTTAGTAAAAGTGTTGGGCAACGGTGAATTGACAACTAAAGTAAACGTGAGCGTTCACGCCATCAGCGAAACAGCAAAACAAAAAATTGAAAGCCTCGGAGGCACGGTAACTATTGTAAAATGATTTACAAATTTACAGACTTGCGGATTTACAGATTAAGGTTGCACTCATGTAATTCCGTAAATCTGTAAATCCGTAAATCCGTAAATATTTCAAATAAATGAAAAAACTAATTGAAACCCTTTCCAATATTTGGAAAATTGAAGAGCTCAGGCAGAGAATATTACTCACGCTTGGGCTTGTTCTCATTTACAGAGTTGGAACATATATCACGCTTCCGGGCATTGACCCAAGCGCGTTAGCGAATGTTGCCAGCCAAGGAAAAGGCGGTATTCTCGGATTGGTAAACTTGTTTGCGGGTGGTGCTTTCAGCCGTGCATCCGTTTTTGCATTGGGTATCATGCCTTATATCTCCGCTTCCATCGCAGTACAGTTGCTTACTATTGTTGTGCCTTATTTCCAAAAATTGCAGAAAGAAGGCGAAAGCGGCAGAAGGCTTATCAATCAATACACTCGTTTATTAACCGTAGCCGTTACGCTTTTTCAAGGTATGGGTTATGTGGTTTATCTTACAAGTGTGGACGGTGAAGCTATTCTTATCTCTCCTGCCCTGTTCTCTGTTTCAACAGTTGTGGTGCTTACTACCGGAACCTTGTTTGTGATGTGGATGGGAGAAAAAATTACCGATAAAGGATTGGGCAACGGTATTTCTATCATCATCATGGTGGGAATCTTGGCTCGTCTTCCCGAGTCGTTATTCCAAGAATTGACTTCACGTTTGCAAAGCGGTGGGTTGATTGTGTTTGTGTTGGAAATTGCGTTCTTATTAGTCGTGATTGCAGGATGTATCATCTTGGTACAAGGTACGCGCAGAATCCCTGTTCAATATGCAAAACGCAATATTGTTCAAGGTGGTAAAATGATGCAATCGGGCGGTGTTCGTCAATATCTTCCTTTGAAGATTAACGCTGCGGGTGTGATGCCGATTATCTTTGCACAGGCAATTATGTTCTTGCCGGCTACTATTGCGCAGTTCCTTCCGGGAATGGATCAAAACAATACGTTCCTCATTGCTTTCAATGATATTCGTTCGTTGCCTTACAACCTTACCTATTTCTTGTTGATTGTAGCTTTCACATATTTCTACACTGCCTTGATTATCAATCCGCAACAAATTGCCGATGATATGAAACGTAACAACGGATTTATTCCGGGTGTGAAGCCGGGTAAAAACACGGCTTCATTTATTGATACGGTTATTTCGCGTATTACTTTGCCGGGTTCGGTGTTCTTGGGCTTTGTGGCTGTTATGCCTGCAATCGTAATGTTGTTTGGCGTTCAGCAGGCTTTCGCTTTGTTTTATGGCGGCAGTTCATTGATTATCATGGTGGGTGTTATCTTGGATACACTTCAAAGTATTGAAACACACTTATTGAACCGCCACTACGATGGCTTGACTTCTTCCGGAAGAATAAAAGGAAGACAGGGCTACGCAATGGCTTCGATGTAAACTTTTAAAAAAGCCCTCTGTTGAGGGCTTTTTTAATTTTAGATTTTTGATTTCAGAAGCTTGATTGTTATTGGCTTCTAATCAAACTTCTGAAATCAAAAATCTAAAATTCAGTATATTGTTGTTTGACTTTCTAAAAAAATTTATGGCATTAAAACCTAAAACAGAAGAAGAACTTGAGTTGATGCGCAAAAGTGCGTTGCTGGTGAGTAAAACTCATGCAGAAGTTGCAAAACTAATCAAACCGGGTATTACGGGCAAGGCTTTGAATAAGGTGGCATTCGAGTTCATAAGCGATCATGGTGCCACGCCTTCGTTTTTGAATTACGAAGGTTTTCCGGCATCGCTGTGTATATCGGTGAACGAAGTGGTGGTGCATGGCATACCGGATGATGTGGAGTACAAAAGCGGAGATATTGTAAGCATAGATTGCGGCACTATTCTAAACGGCTATCATGGCGATATGGCTTATACTTATGCGATAGGCGAAGTGGACGCGCTTACGTTGCAACTGATGCGCGTAACAAAAGAGAGTTTATATGTTGGCATCGCAAAAGCGATTACAAACAACAGGGTTGGAGATATTGCTTCCTCTATTCAGGAATATTGCGAGCGCGGTTTCGGTTACGGTATTGTGCGCGAATTGGTGGGGCATGGTGTTGGAAGTAAATTGCACGAAGAGCCGCAAGTGCCGAATTACGGGCGCAAAGGCGATGGCAAAAAGCTGATTACCAACCTCACAATCGCCATTGAGCCGATGGTGAATTTAGGTACGAAAAATGTTTACACCCGCGAGGATAAATGGACGGTTGCCACCGAAGATGACAAGCCTTCCGCTCACTTTGAACACACTGTGTGTGTGAAACCCAACAAGGCTGAAATACTGACCACTTTTGATTTTATTGAGGAGGCGGTAAGGAATAACAAGGAGTTGGTTTTTGTGTGATTTTTTTAATAAAAAAATCTGACAGCTAAGGTTACGCATACGCAGTTTGGCATTTGCAATGTCAAATTTCATATCCCTTGCTCACCACCTACAAGAATTTTTTCGGTATCTTCCAAAGTAAGCGTTGAGTTTTCGATAGCGTTAGAGTTATAGACCATTTCGGGGATTTCGGCAACGGCTATTTCTTTCAGCAAACTTTCGTTGCCTCTTGACAGTTCCGCGTATTGCTTTTTCAATGCCTCAATTCTGTCTTTAGTTACCTGATTTATCATTTCTCAAAGATAACAACTTGCCGTGAAAAATTGCGCAAAAAACCTATTTTTCACGGAAAATACGACCAACGTATTGCCTTTAACTTGCCAAGCACCTTCGCAATTTGACATTTGCAATGGCGAATTTTATATCACAGGCTCTCTGAACCGAAAAAAGCGGTTACAACTTATCCAAAGTTTTAAACTTTGGATAAGTAGGCTGTGTTTCTTGGCTCTTGGTTCTAAAATCTCCTTTCCTGCAAAATTCGCTTTACGACATTTACATCCCAACCGCAATTGTTAAGCCTGTAAAACATTCCGTCTTATTTCTATGTTTGTGTGATAAACATTTTTCAAACAGATACATGGTTTACATGAAGCAGATTTGCGTATTGACGGCAGCTATTATTTTTTCGCTCCACACATTTTCACAAACAATATACAAAGACAGGCGCGATGGCGAGATATACTTTAAGTTTGATAACAACTATAAACTGAATATAACCAATGACGAAGCGGGAAATGTGCCGCTGAATCAGTTTGAATTTTTGAACGCGCTGTTCAAAAAATATGAGGTAACGAATGTTCAGCGTTCGTTCTATTTTGCTAAGGAAATTGAACTGACACAAACCATCAGAATTTACTTTAAAAAAGCTGATGCGGTAGATGCTTTCATCAGAGATTTGGCGGAATTGCCCTACACGGATTATGCAGAGTACGTACCGCTTTTGAAACATGGCTACACGCCCAATGATTTACCTGCAAGCAATTTTAATACAGGTAAATGGCATTTGCATAAAATCAGTGCGCCTGCGGCTTGGGATATTTCAAAAGGCAACACAAGCATTAAAGTAGCAATTGTGGATGACGCGGTACAAACCACGCATCCCGATTTGGCGGCAAATATGCTTGCGGGGCGCGATGTTGCTTTGGGAACAAACGACCCGAATCCACCAACTACGGCTTATTCGCATGGCACACACGTTGCAGGTTGCGCTTCGGCAGTTTCCAACAATGGCGTTGGATATGCTTCGATTGGTTTTTCAGTAAAAATTATTCCAGTAAAATCCACAAACAATGCTTCAACAGTTTCGCACGGTTATGAAGGCGTAACTTGGGCATCCAACAATGGCGCAAACGTTATCAATATGTCGTGGGGAAGCGAGTATGGCGGCAACACAGGGAATAACGTTGTGAATGCAGCCTTCAATTCGGGCAAAACATTAGTTGCGGCAGCGGGCAATGACGGTGTTACCACAACTTTTTATCCCGCAGGTTACACCAATGTTATTGCCGTTGCAGCCACAACCAGCAATGATGCAAAATCGAGTTTTTCAAACTACGGCACATGGATAAATGTATCGGCTCCGGGAACAAATATTTACAGCACTGTACCTACCAATTCCTACGCAGTTTACAATGGTACTTCAATGGCTTCGCCAATCACTGCCGGCTTGTGCGGTTTGGTGCTTTCGGTTAATCCGGCATTTACGCCCGCGCAGGTTCGCAACTGTGTTATTTCCACAGCCGATAATATCAACTCGGCTAATTCAAGCTACATTGGTCAGTTGGGTGGCGGCAGAATCAACGCTTATCAGGCTTTGCTTTGTGCGCAAGGGTCTGTTGTTCAATACGATGCGGGAATAAAAGCCATCAACACGCCAACCGGAAGTTCATGTTCGGGAACTTTTACGCCACAGGTAATTTTGAAAAATTATGGCTCAAGCACATTAACTGCTGCAACAATTCAATACAAAATTGATAACGGAACTACCGGCACTTTTAACTGGACGGGCAGCCTTGCATCGCTTGCCGAAGCAACCGTGAATCTGCCTGCGCAAACAACAACAAACGGCTCGCACACTTTTACGGCAAACACCACCGCCACCGTGAATAACAACCAACCGGACGGCAACGCAAACAACAACAGCCAAACCAACAATTTTGTAGTATTTGGCGCACCGGGCTTATCGCTGCCGTTTACCGAAACCTTCGAGAGCGGCTCGCTTGCAACAAATAACTGGACGGTTGATAATCCCGATAATTCATTATCGTGGGAACTGATAACAACAGGCGGAACGACACCGGGCAACAAATCCGTGCGCGTTCCATTTTACAGTTATGAAACCACCGGACAGCGCGATGGACTGATAACACCGCCATTGAATTTCAC
>CAZSEG010000065.1:14519-16601 GCA_964605875.1 uncultured Chitinophagaceae bacterium | reverse complement strand
TTGAAAAAAACTATTTTTGGCGCGAAAACCTCATTTCATTCATTAACATAATAGCTGGCTATGAAGCTGACTTTAGATAAAAAAGAAAGATTGTGTCATGTGCGCTTGCACGAAGAAAGACTGTTGAGTACACTTGCGCCACAGTTGAAAAGCGAGTTGGTTTACCTTAACACCGAAGGTTACCGCAATATTATTCTTGACCTTTCGGAAGTTCAGTTTATTGATTCTTCGGGTTTGAGCGCGTTGCTGGTTGGCAATCGTTTGTGCAAAGAATCGAGCGGAACGTTTGTTTTGACGGGCTTGAACGCGCAGATTTCCAAGCTGATTAAAATTTCTCAGTTAGAGCCGATTTTGAATATCGTTCCAACCGTTAGCGAATCGGTTGATTATGTAATGATGGAGGAACTTGACCGCGATTTGCGTGGATAGTATCCGGTTTTTTCACTCATAAATTCATTTCTATTTAGTGCAGTTTGAGGTTACAATTTTGGGAAGCAACGGGGCAATTCCTGCTTTTAACCGACATCCATCCGCTCAAATTGTTACTTACAACGGTCATAATTTTTTGATTGATTGCGGTGAAGGCACACAACTGCAAATGAACCGCTACGCCATCAAAAGAGGAAAGTTGGACAACCTCTTTATCTCGCATCTGCATGGCGACCACTACTTTGGTTTAATTGGTTTGATAAGTTCTTTCAACCTGAATTACAGAACCGCGCCACTGAATATTTACGGTCCGCAAGGTTTGGATGAAATCATAAATGCGCATTTAAAATGGGGGGAAACGGTATTGCGCTATGAAATATTTTTTCATCCGATACCGGCAGATAAACCACGCAAAATTTACGAAGACGATTTTCTTACGGTGGAAACAATCATCTTGAAACACCGCCTGCCCACAACAGGATTTTTGTTTCGCGAAAAGCCCAACCTGCCCAACATGAGGCGCGAGAAAATTCAGGAATACAATCTTTCGGTAAAAGATATATTAAGCATCAAGGAAGGTAGCAGCTACATCACTGCCGAAGGCGTTGAAATTCCAAACAGCGAACTTACACTTGCACCGCGCCCCGCCAGAAGCTATGCCTATTGCTGCGATACCGTTTACAGCGAAGATATTCTGTCGCAGATTATGAATGTTGATTTGCTGTATCACGATTCAACATTTATTACCGAGCAGTTGGAACGCGCTGTGGAAACCATGCACACTACTTCAAAGCAATCGGCTGAACTCGCTGCAAAGGCAAATGTGAAGCAATTGCTTTTGGGTCATTTTTCTGCGCGTTATGAAGATTTGAATGTGTTATTAGATGAAGCTAAACCTGTTTTTTACAATTCTGTTTTAGCCATTGAAGGCAGTGTTTTTCCGGTGGGATGATTTGCACATTAACGCATACTACTTAAACGGATTTGAAAACGCGGTATCGGTTACAAACGCATCATCATTTAAAGTATTGAGAAAGGCAAGCAAATCCGCTTTTTCCTGAGCGGTGAGGTGCAAGCCGCCATCATTTATTTTTTTCATATTTACTGAAATGGTAGGGGAGTGGCGGATGCTGTCGCTGTAAAAATTGATTACTTGTTCTAAAGTTTGATACCTGCCATCGTGCATATATGGCGCGGTGTATTTGAGGTTGCGCAGGGAAGGTATTTTGAACTTTCCGTAATCATCCGCAAGCCCCGTGAATTTGCCTAAACCAATGTCTTTAAAATCTGAAATACCGGCTGCCGAATCTAAGGCGTTGTTTTCAAAAATCTCAAATGGAAATTCGCCTGCAAAGGTGCTGTAAGTGCCTATATGACAATGAAAGCAGTCTCCTTTTTCGTTTCTAAACATATCAAACCCGGCTTGCTCGGATGCCGTGAAAGTTGCCTGCCCTGCTCTTACCATATCATATTTCGATTTCCCGCTGATGGCAGTGCGCATAAAATGAGCAATGGCTTTAAAAATTTTCTGCTCGGTGATGTCGCCCGGTCTGCCGAATGCTTTTTTAAACAGCGCAACGTATTCGGGGCGTTTTTTAATTTTTGCAATGGCATCGGCTGCAACAAAATGTTGCTCGTCTTTAAGTGCGTCTT
>CAZSEG010000065.1:13873-14509 GCA_964605875.1 uncultured Chitinophagaceae bacterium | reverse complement strand
AATCAGGTTGCCGCCCGTCCCAAAAAATTTGCTTTAAATAAACGCTGTTTTGTATGGATGGCGTATTGCGTTTGGTTAAACCGCTCAGGCTTGTGCTGAATTGTTTTTGGTCGGTAAAAGCAAATTCGGGATTGTGGCAACTTGCGCAACTTAGTGTACTGTTGGACGAAAGAATCGGATCCCAAAACAACATTCTGCCGAGCCGGATACTTTCTAAGGTCATCACGCTGTCAATTCTTGCAAAGTATAAGCCGGGTTTTTTCAGTGTGTATGGCGTGCCTACAAAAAGGCTGTCGGGTTCGTTATCGGTGGGCGGATTTACGGGGTCGGGTTTGCAGCCTTGCTGAAAAAACAGGAAACCCAAAAATAAAACAGGAAGAAAATACCGCATTGCTATTCTAAAGAAAATGATTGTGAAAAGTTATCGGCAAAAATTATTGCTGTGGGATAGTTGTTTGTAACGCTTGGGTCGGAATGTGTGTAGCCTTGTTCGTAAACAGCGATGTCCAAGCCGGGCGAACCGGTGAAAATTTTGTCTAATTCGATGAGGATATTTTTTTGAAAATCTCCCGCGCTTAATTCAAATGGTGCATTGAGCGATACTTCTCTCAATAAATCATCAGTGCCGATGTGATA
>CAZSEG010000065.1:6616-13863 GCA_964605875.1 uncultured Chitinophagaceae bacterium | reverse complement strand
AATCTTGTAAAAACATACTTCAGCCCTTCCCAATAACTGGTGTTGTGGCGCACATCGTTGTCTTCTAAAAAATTAGGATTTACGTCATTTTGAGCGGGTGTTAAACCCGCATTAAATTTAATGCCGGAATATTTTCCAAGCCCCGTGTCGCTGAACTTTAAAACGGTTGTGCCGACATCTTTAAAGTTGATGTAGCTTAACTCTGCAAGCGTTGTTTCTCCGCCATCCTGCTTTATTAAGCGAAGGTTTGAAATGTAAAAATTGAAATTTTCAAACTTCCATTTTCTGCCCGAAGCATCTGTGTAAATATTGCCAATCTGAAATGCCTGATTTTCAAATTTTGCTTTGAAGTTCAGCGTGAATGAATTTTCAACTTTTTTTTCATCACACGCCTGAATGAAAAACAACAACATTAAAACGGCAACATAAATTTTCTTCATTACAATAATTTTCGCTTACAAGATAATTAAAGAAGCAAAAGGGTTCAACCGGAATGCTAATATAACGCGAGTTGCGGATTTGGCTTTAATGCAATTCGCTTTATTCGGTTTTATTGGGAAAAATATGTTCGCTGGATGAGCGGTCAATAAATACCCGCAACTTTCCGCAAAACAATTCCCAACTTTGCTCGTGTTTACAAAAACATCAATCAGCATATCATGCCAAAAATTCAACTCAGCAAAATAGATACCCGCGCCCCGAAAAGCATAACAAAAGAAGCCGCCAAAAAGAAACTGCAAGTGCTGCAATTCAAATTGGAAGAACTGCAAAACCTGATGTATGCAGAAGGAAAGCACGCGCTGCTTGTGGTGTTGCAAGGCATGGATGCTTCGGGAAAAGATGGCGTGGTGAAAAATGTTTTTGATTCGGTAAACCCGCTTGGCTGCAGGGTTTTTCCGTTCAAACGCCCGACCGAAATTGAAATGAAGCACGACTTTCTTTGGCGCGTACACAGCAAAGTTCCCGCGAAAGGAATGATACATATTTTCAATCGCTCGCATTATGAAGATGTGCTGATTCAGCGCGTACGCAACTGGGTGGATGAAAAAGAAGTGCAACGCAGATTCCGCCACATCAATGCCTTTGAGGAATTGCTTACGCAAACAGGCACTGTCATTTTGAAATTCTACATTCATATATCTAAAGAAGAACAGCTTGAACGCCTCACCGAGCGACTTACCGACCCCGCCAAAAACTGGAAATACAACAAGCAGGATTTGGAAGAACGGCAACACTGGGATAAATACATGACCGCCTACGAGCACGTATTTGAGCAGTGCAATCCAATCCCGTGGCACATCATTCCTTCTGACCAAAACTGGTACAAAGAATTACTGATAACACAAGCTGTGGTTAAAACACTCGAATCGCTGAATATGCAATATCCCCGCGTAGAAGAAAGCCTGATGCTCGAAACGCTGCAAGGAAATATTGCAAAAACGGGTAAAAAGAAAAAGGTGAAGTGATTGGATTGAACAGACATTTTTCATAATTGAATCATAAAGACATTTTCAACTTTCTGCAAAAACTTACGCTTGAAAAAGTTGCGAATTTCTGTGCCGTTACTGCATCTTTTTATCTGAGCAAATTCACCCAGAAACCCATTCAATGGGGCTTGCCGTTTACCGTATCCATCGAGCCGACAACGAACTGCAATCTTGGTTGCCCCGAATGTCCGAGCGGCATCAAATCTTTCACCCGACCAACAGGAAATTTAGACGTGGCTTTATATCAAAAAATGATTGAAGAATTATCGCCACACACGCTTTATTGCTACTTCTATTTTCAGGGCGAACCGTATATGCACCCGAAGTTTACGGAACTTGTAAAGCAGGCAGCGCAAAAAAAAATCTACACCGTTACTTCTACCAATGCGCATTACTTAACCGAACGCAAAGCAACAGAAACAGTGCAAAGCGGCTTGGACAGAATCATCATTTCCATAGATGGAACCACGCAGGAAATTTATGAGCAATATCGCGTTGGCGGCAACTTGCAAAAGGTGATTGAAGGCACAAAAAACTTAGTGGCGGCAAAGCAAAAACTAAAGTCTTCAACACCGCATATTATCATTCAGTTTTTGGTGGTGAAACCGAACGAACATCAGATTGAAGCGGTAAAACAATTGGGCAAACAACTCGGTGTGGATGAAGTGAAATTAAAAACCGCGCAGGTTTACGATTACGAAAAAGGTAACGCGCTGATACCCGAACGCAAAGAATTTTCGCGCTACGAAAAACAAGCCGATGGAACTTACACGGTGAAAAGCGCAATGAAAAATCATTGCTGGAAATTGTGGCACGGCACGGTTGTAACATGGGACGGAAAGGTAGTGCCTTGTTGTTTTGACAAAGATGCCGAACATCAAATGGGCAGCATTGCCGAAGATAGTTTTGCAAACGTTTGGCAGAACGGTAACTACAAAAATTTTCGCGCAAAAATTCTTGAGTCGCGCAAGTCAATCAACATCTGTTCCAATTGCAGCGAAGGATTAAAAGTATGGGGATGAAACCACATAGTAACATAGTTCTTTCCTTACAATCAGCTATGTCCAAAACTTGTTTTGGCTATGTAAACTTTCACACAGAATACACAAGGAACACAGAGTGTTTGCTGACGCAAACAAATTCCTCTCAACCCTCACCTCCCACCTCTCCAACTATGTATCTATGTGGTTTAAGTGTATCTATTATTCTATTCCTTCTCAACTTTAATGTAAGTCAAATCCTCATTCACCTTAAACTTATCGGGCGCGGAAAGTTTGATGGAAAGCACCTGCGCAGCAGTGGTGCATTGCAATTTTTCATCCTTGCTTTTTCCTGTGCTTACAAACAAAGGCATAGAGAAATTTTCTACATCGGTTTGCCAGCGGTAAGTAAGTTCATACTTGTCGCCTTTTTTCTTTTTTAAAGAATAAACAAACTTCGGAATATCGGCATTGCGAAAATACTGGTCGAAGATTTTTGTAAAATCATATCCGGTAGATTTGTTGATGAAATCAAGTATTTCACCGGCATTGGTGTTGCGGTGTTTGAATGTCGTATCGCTTATTCCTTTTATGGTTTTCCACCAAAGTTCATCATCGCCCAACACGTGGCGGAAGGTGTTTAAAATCAAACTCCCTTTGCTGTACATATCGTGGTCGCCTTCGCTGTTTACGCCATACACGCCAATCACCGGACTTTTGTTGCCGATGCTTGGTCGCTTGGCATTGATGTACCGGAGCGCGGTTTTGTAATCGTGCATACATTCCACATAAATTGCTTCGGTGTAGGTGCAAAAACTTTCGTGAATCCACATATCGGCAATGTCTTGGCAACTCACACTGTTCCCCCACCATTCGTGCCCTGTTTCATGAATAATAATGTAATCGAAATTCAAACCGATGCGCGAAAAATCAATGCCGCTGTAACCGCCTTTGTAGCCGTTGCCATAAGCAATACAGCTTTGATGTTCCATGCCTACATACGGTGTTTCCACCAACTTGTAGCCATCGCGCATGAAAGGATATTTGCCCAAATATTTCTCATAACATTTCAGCATCGGCTTTACTTGCGCAAAGTGTTTTTTTGCCTTAGCAACATTATCTGCCAGCACGTAATAATTCAGGTTCAGTTTTTCGCCATCGCTGTAAGTAAATTCATCATTAAAATTTTCGTATTTGCCGATGTTGAGCGCAACATTGTAGTTATTGATTGGGTAACTCACAAACCATTTCCATGTGTGCAGGTCGTTTTCTTCTTTCACTACATCTTCTAAAAAACCATTGCTCACCGCAGTAAGATTTTGCGGCACGGTTACGCTGATGCGCATACTGTCAGGTTCATCGCCCAAATATTCTTTGGTAGGCCACCAAAGGCTTGCGCCAATTCCCTGCACAGAAGTTGCAATAAACTGATTGCCGTTGCCGTCTTTGCTCCATACAAAACCGCCATCCCAAGGCGCGCGTTTTGCGGTCATCGGGTAACCTCTGAAATACACATCTAATCTGCCTTCGCTACCTTTTATTTGCGTAAGTTCTTTGCGGGTGTAAACATAAACGGCATCGCAATCGCGCTTGTAGGGCATCACCTGACCTTTGTATTCAATGCGGTCAATAATTATGTTGCTGAAAAGGTCAATTTGCATCACATCAAAGGTTGTAACCGCTTTGTAATGAATTTTATTTACCCCTGTGATGTATTGCTTTTGCGTGTCAATCGTTACGCTCAAATCGTAGTAGGTTACATCATAGCAGGTGCGCTCTGCGCTCAAAGCACCACGCACGGTATCGCAGCGCGTGAATGGTTTGTCATTTCCGTAAGCGAAGAGGAGGGAAGGCGACCAAAGACCAAAGACCAAAGACCAAAGAATCAAGAACCAAGAATCAAGAGCCAAGAGCCAAGAACGGTGCAATGTATTTTCCTTCGTCTTTGGTCTTTGGTCTTTGGTCATGTTTTCAAATATTTTTTTCAAGCTGATAGCATTTTGTTGAAAAGTAATCGTCATAATCACGGCTGCTAAAATCTGTTTTGCAACAGCCATTTCAAAATTCCTTTACAATAATTTATGGGTATTATCATCGGGTTAATAGTTGTTGTGTTGCTTGAACTGTACGGTTTTATTGGCGTGAAGGGCGTTGCGCCCTCCGACACTGCCGCGCGAAGGCTCACAATCAGCTTTTATGTAGCAGTAACTTTATTGCTTTGGCTGTCGTTTATCATATACAGAACTTGGGGTTATCAGCATCTTTCGCGCGAGTTCAAAGCACTTTTTGCAACCTTATTTATTGCTTTCACGGTTGCAAAAATAGTAGTTACGTTATTTCTTTTACCCGAAGATATTGCACGTTTTGCGCGATGGATTTTTCAAAAAGCAACCGTGAGCCATGCTTCAAAAATCACAAAAATTTCGCGCAGCGAATTTTTGGGCAAGGCGGCAATTATGGCGGCTGCTGTTCCGTTTGGCGCGTTTATTTACGGGGCTTTGCGCAATGCTTACAATTATCAGTTCAGAAGTGTCCCGTTGCGTTTTGCAAATCTTCCGGCTGCGTTTGACGGTTTTAAAATTGTGCAGTTGAGTGATATTCATTCGGGTTCTTTTTCGCGCACTCAGCCGATTGAAGAAGCGATAGAAAAAATAAATGCGTTAAATGCCGACCTCATTCTTTTTACCGGAGATATTGTAAATAATGTTGCGGATGAAATGCTGCCTTACAAGCAAATTTTCAACAGGCTGCGCGCAAAGCATGGCGTGATGAGCATTACGGGCAATCACGATTATGGCGATTATGCTCCTTGGAATTCTGTTGAAGAGAAGAAAGACAATTTCCGAAGGTTGGTGCAAACCCACAAAGACATGGGTTGGGATATTTTGATGAATGAAAACAGGCTGATTGAAAGGGACGGTGAAAAGATTGCTGTGCTGGGTATTGAAAACTGGGGTGCGAAAATGCACTTCCCGAAATACGGTAAAATGGAACTTGCTCATGCCGGAACAGAAAACATTCCTTTTAAATTATTGATGAGCCACGACCCTTCGCATTGGGACGCGCAGGTGCGCCCCGAATATCCCGATATTGATTTGACATTGAGCGGACACACGCACGGTTTTCAGTTCGGTATCGAAAACAAAATTTTCAAATGGAGTCCTGTGCAATTTGCTTACCGTCAATGGGCGGGTTTATATCAGGAAGGCAAACAGTTTTTATATGTAAATCGTGGCTTCGGCTTTATCGGCTACCCGGGCAGAGTCGGCATACTGCCGGAGGTTACGGTGATTGAATTGAGGAAAGGGTGAGTTTTTGGTAATGCCGTTCTGACAGTTGTTTAGTTTGATTTGATGCAATCAAAATTGGACTGTTACGGATGTCTAAACGGTATAAAATCCCTAATTCCGCAAATCTTCTTTATCCTTGCCCCCGCAAAACAATAAATTATAGTATGGCAACTACAGCAGACATCCGCAACGGATTGTGCATTGAATGGAATCACGACATTTTTCAGTTTGTGGAATTTCAACACGTAAAACCCGGCAAAGGCAACGCATTTGTGCGCTGCAAAATGAAAAGCCTGCGCACAGGCAGGGTATTGGAACACACTTTCCCGTCAGGACACGAAATTATTACGGCAAGAGTAGTGCGCAAGCCGCATCAGTTTTTGTATTCTGATGATAATGGTTTCAACTTTATGGATCAGGAAACTTTCGACCAGATAATTGTAGAAGCTAAAATGATTGAAAACAACGATTTGCTGAAAGAAGGCGATGTGTGCGATGTTGTATTACACGAAGAGAACAACCTGATTTTAGCAACCGAACTGCCAAATTTTGTGGTGCTGGAAGTAACGCAAGCCGACCCGAACGTGAAAGGAAATTCGGCTTCAAACGTTACCAAAACCTGTATTGTTGAAACAGGCGCAACCATCAAAGTGCCTATGTTTGTAGAAGCGGGCGACAAAATAAAAATTGACGCAAGAACAAGAGCCTACATGGACAGGGCGTAATTACCGGCTAAATTTTCCGCCTGAAATTATTTAAAAACAGAATTAGAATTACATTCACAATCCCGCCAACGAGCGGGATTTGTTTCAAAAGCAAAATTCAACCTAAATGGAATTTAAAGAAATACAGGAACTTATCAAGTTAGTAAGCAAAAGCAATATCAGCGGCTTGAAAATCAAGCAGGGAGATTTTGAAATAAAAATCAGCAACAAAGGCGATGAAGTTTACACAAACGGTGTGCCCGTTGCTCTTCCGCAAGAGGCGGTTTTTCAGCCGCAAGCTGTGGCTGCAACCGTTGCTTCGCCTGCTTCTGCCGAAGTTGCTGCGCCAAAGCAGGAAGCGCCAAAACAAGAGGCGGCTTCAACAAATACTTTTCCTTTCAAGTCGCCAATGATTGGCACATTTTATCGCAAGCCATCGCCTGATAAAGATGTGTTTGTGAAAGTAGGTGATGTGGTTAAAAACGGTGATGTGCTGTGTGTGATTGAAGCCATGAAATTGTTCAATGAAATTGAGTTTGACGGAGGCGAAGGTCGCGTAGTGAAAATTCTTGCCGAAGATTCTTCGCCTATTGAATACGACCAACCGCTTTTCTTAATCGAAAAAATAGGATGATGATTTGAAAATTTGAAGATGAGTTAATTTGAAAATGCCAAGAGGCTGTTTTCCATCTTCAAATCTCCGAATTATCAAATCTTCAAATTAAGATTCATGTTTAAAAAAGTATTGATAGCCAATCGCGGAGAAATTGCCTTGCGCATTATTCG
>CAZSEG010000065.1:0-6606 GCA_964605875.1 uncultured Chitinophagaceae bacterium | reverse complement strand
GGGCATTAGAACGGTAGCAGTTTATTCAACTGCCGACAGAGATTCTTTGCACGTGCGCTTTGCCGATGAAGCAATTTGTATTGGTCCGCCACGCGGCAAAGACTCTTACCTGAACATTCAAAACATTATGGCTGCGGCTGAACTTACTGCAGCAGATGCCATTCATCCGGGTTACGGATTTCTTGCAGAAAATGCTGTGTTTGCCGAAACCTGCGCCAAGTACGGCATCAAATTTATCGGACCTACTGCTGCGCACATCCGCGCAATGGGCGATAAAATCACTGCCAAAGAAACCATGATAAAAGCAGGTGTGCCGTGCATTCCGGGCAGCGATGGTTTGATTGAAAGTCTTGCCGATGCAAAAAAGCTGGCGAAGAAAATCGGCTATCCCGTAATTCTGAAAGCAACGGCAGGAGGCGGAGGAAAAGGAATGCGTATTGTGCGTGAAGAAAGCGAAATCGAGCGCGCTTTCAACACCGCTAAAACAGAAGCAGGCGCTGCATTTGGCAACGATGGCATGTATGTAGAGAAATTTATTGAAGAGCCGCATCACATCGAAATTCAGGTGGCGGGCGACCAATATGGCGGTGCAACGCATTTAAGCGAAAGAGATTGCAGCGTGCAACGCAGACATCAGAAATTGGTGGAGGAAGCTCCTTCTCCATTTATTGATGAAAAAATCAGAAAGAAAATGGGCGATGCTGCGGTGAAAGCCGTAGAAGCCATTAAATACGAAAGCGTAGGCACGATTGAATTTCTGGTGGATAAGCACAAGAATTTTTATTTCATGGAAATGAATACGCGCATTCAGGTAGAACATCCCGTTACCGAAGAGGTGATGGATTTCGATTTGATTAAAGAGCAGATTCTGATTGCTGCGGGAGAAAAAATTTCGGGTCTGAAATATTTCCCCGAGAAAATGCACGCAATTGAATGTCGTGTAAATGCCGAAGACCCGTTCAATAATTTTGCGCCAAGTCCGGGAAAAATCACTGCGCTGCACACGCCAAAAGGTTACGGAGTGCGCGTGGATACTCACATTTATGCAGGCTACACCATTCCGCCATATTACGATTCGTTGCTGGCAAAAGTTATTTGCCGCGCCAAAACACGCGAAGAATGTATCGTAAAAATGAGACGCGCCATGCAGGAGTTTATTATTGAAGGCGTAAAAACTACCATACCTTTTCATTTAGCTTTGATAGAAAACGTAGATTTTCGTTCCGGTCATTACGATACCGGTCTGCTTGAGAGATTTGACTATGTGAGCGCAATGAGAGAGATGAAATCGGAGTAATTCCGAAAGTCTTCTTTGGAAATTAGCTGTAATTCATCATTCTTCCAGATAACCGAATTTGCCCATATTGTAATCTTCAATCGCCTGAATAATTTCCTGTTGGGTATTCATCACAAACGGTCCGTGCGCAGCTATCGGCTCGTTAAGCGGCTCGCCACTCAATACCAATACCACCGCACTTTCCGATGCTTCTATATTGAACTCCGTTCCATTGTTTTCAAACAATACAAAGTGGTCGGCAGGTACGGTTTCTGTTTCATTTACTTTTATGCTTCCCTCAATTACCAATAAAGCCGTATTGTGATTATCGGGAAATTCAAAATCAGTTTTACCGTTTTTGTTCAGGCGAACATTCAGTAAATGAAGCGGTGAAAAAGTAGAGGCACTTCCTTTTATTCCGTGATAGTTTCCTGCAATTACTTCAACCGTTCCGTTGTTATCGGGCAGCGTAACTTTTTCAATTTGAGCCTGAGCAATGCCTTGATATTTCGGTTTGGACATTTTGTCTTTTGCAGGCAGGTTTACCCAAAGCTGCACCATCTGAAAATCTCCGCCTTGTTTGCTGAAATTTTCTTCGTGATATTCTTTGTGCAAAATACCCGATGCGGCAGTCATCCACTGCACATCGCCCTCCGCAATCACACCGCCACCGCCACTGCTGTCGTGGTGGGCTACTTTTCCTTTGTAAGCAATGGTTACAGTTTCAAAACCACGATGTGGGTGTACGCTCACACCTCTTGGTTTGTCGGATGGCGGAAAATAAAATTTTGAATTGTAGTCCATCAGAATAAATGGATCCATTCTTTTCATATCCAAACGGTATGCGCTTGGAATAAAGTTATGCACTCTGAATCCGTCACCCACATAATGGGCTTCTCTTGGTGGAACAACCACTTCAATGTTTCTTGTTGCCATGATTATTTGTTTTAAAATTTATGGTGCGAAAATAGAACTACTAAAATTCTTGTTCATTGATGTATGGCAAGAAATCATTTTTGCTTGATAATCTGAACATAATTTCATTCTAATCATACAATTCAAATATAAGGCTTTGAAACCAAAAGTATATTCTGACTACATTCTTTTTATCTCCAAACTCTGCATTTCTTTTTCCTAATTCGCCTTGTGGAAACAACGCTTTTGCCCATTGATGATATTGAACGATTTAAGCAACAGGCTTTGCTTTGGGCAAATCAGTTTCCCGTTTGTTGTTTGTTGGATAACAACAATTACACGAACAATAAGTATCAAAATATTGAGTGGAAATTAGCAGTAGATGCCATTGATTTTATTTCGGAAGATGCGGGTAATGCGTTTGAAAAACTGAAAGTATTTCAGACAAATAAAACCAATGAAATTTTTGGCTTCTTCTCTTATGAATTAAAGAATGAAGTTGAAAAACTGCATTCAAGGAATCAAGATAATTTAGGCTTTCCTCACTTGTATTTTTTTCAACCGAGATATGTATTTGCAATTGAGCAAAACAGGGTGCGCATCAACCGCAATTATCCCGAAGCGTTCAATATTGTTGAGCAAATTTTAAATTTCAAATTTAAAGTTGAAACTGTTGCTGCAACTCAACTTCGGCTAAGAACTTCACAAACAGATTATCTCAATAATGTTCGACTGATTAAACAAAAAATTGTTGCCGGTGATTTTTATGAAATAAATTATTGCATCGAGGAATTTGATGATAATGCAACTATAAATCCTGTTGAGGTTTTTCAAAAACTAAATGCTATTGCCAAAGCTCCGTTCAGCAGTTTTTTCAAATTAAATGATGCGTATATTTTATGTGCAAGTCCTGAAAGATTTTTGAAAAAAGAAGGAGCAAAATTAATTTCCCAACCTATTAAAGGAACGGTAAAAAAAGGCGTTTCGGATGTCGAAAATGAATTACTGAAAAAGCAATTGCAACAAAATGAAAAAGAGCGTGCGGAAAATGTGATGATAGTAGATTTGGTGCGCAATGATTTGGCGCGTTCATCCAAATCCGGCAGCGTGAAAGTCGAGGAACTGTGCGGCATCTATGAGTTTAAAACGGTTCATCAGATGATTTCAACAGTTACTGCGGAAATGCGCAGCGATGTACATTTTGCGGATGCGATTCGCAATGCTTTTCCGATGGGCAGCATGACGGGCGCACCCAAAGTAGAAGTAATGAAAATCATTGATGAAACGGAAGATTTTCAGCGCGGTTTGTATTCGGGTTCGGTTGGTTACATTTCACCTAATGGCGACTTCGATTTGAATGTGGTGATACGCAGCATTTTTTACAATTCAACGAATAAATATTTGTCGTTGCGAGCAGGCAGCGCGATTACTTTCGATTCTTATGACGAGGCTGAATGGAACGAAGTAATGTTGAAATTAGATGCGCTGAAAAGAAGTCTTGAATTTTGGGAATGATGAGGTTGTAAAATGTTTATTGGAGTATCTTATTCTCTGATTTCTGTTCTCTGTTTTTTTCGCAAGCGATGATTACGCAGATTTATGGATTACACAGATTACTTACTGCCTACTATTTTCTGTTTTCTATTTATTGCTGTATTTAAACAAAAAATCCTTTTCTTCTTTCGATAAGCTGTCGTAGCCGGAGCGCGAGATTTTATCTAATATTTCGTCCACCTGCGCTTGTTCGTCTTCGGTTCTTTTTACGGCAGTTGTTGTGGTTGCCGAACTGTATGTTACTTTTCTTTCGCTCTGATATTTTACCGCGCTTTGTTTTTGTTTACTGAATTGCGAAGACACCATTTCGGCAAAGTCGCCAATGGGTTTTCCGGCATTCACACCACTGCGCAAACCTTTAATAAAAAGCCATCCGCACAGCGCACCGCCAATGTGCGCAATGTAGCCGCCCGCGTTGCCTTTGGGGATGCTAAGAATGTCAATCAGCAGCGAAATCAAAGCAATGTATTTGATTTTCACATCGCCCAAAAACATCAGCCGCACTTCGTGGTTAGGGTTTAATGTGGCTGCCGCGAACACAATCGCCAACACACTTGCCGATGCCCCCAACATCACAGACAACGGCAACACATCATGAAAAACGGGCAGCAGATTAAAAGTCGCTACATACAAGATTGCGCCTGAAATTCCGCCAAGCAAATACAGTGGCAGTATCTTTTTATCGCCCAGATACAACATGAAAATTTCGCCAAACCAAAACAGCCAAAGCATATTAAAAAGCAGGTGAAAAAAATCCTGATGCAGGAACATATAAGTGAAAATCGTCCATGGTTTTTTCACTAATTGAGGCAGGTATGCGGGCATGGTGAGCTGCGCAGTTATCTGCGCGTACAGCCCTTCGCTTTGCGCAAAAAACAAGGCTAAAACAATCAGTTGCAATGCAACAAAAATCAACACGTTTACAAAAATCAATTTCGTAACCATATTGCCCGTGCGAAAGCGGAATTTTAAATCATCATAAATGGATGTTCCGGTCATAAATATTACTTAAACAAAAATACTGCCAATTGTTTTCATTCACCCAACATAGATAAAGAAAGTTTGCGGCAGGTTGCGCAAGATGACGCAGTTTATTTAACCGCGCGCGGTAGTTTCTGTTCGTTTTTAATGCTATACTTCTTAAATCTGTTTAATTATTTGGAGCTAATCTAAACAAGCGTATTTTCGTTCGCTCAAATCAACCTTATGGTTACATTCATCAACAAGTATAAACGGGGTGTAATAGCCTTTCTTATTGTTTTATTATTCATGCCGATCGGGCACGCTTTAATGGTTTTAAACGAGCGGATTTTTGAACACCAAAAACTTATTGGCGCGTTTGTTATCGGGCTGCTTGGTGCATTCAGTTTGGTGTATGGAATTGTAAAAAACGACAACAAACTGATTGCTACCCTGATGGGTTTGCTGGCGGGTGTTTTGGTGTGGACAGGCTGGGTGGAATTTTCGTTCGTTTGGATTGCCGAAAAATTAAATGTCCTGCCTTTAATGGAAGACGGTGAAGTAGCTACCAAGCCGGAGTATTTGGTGATGATGTCATCATTGGGTTTGCTGTTAACGCTGCTGTTATTTTTTGTTTTCAGCAACACCAGATGTACGTTTTTTATATGGTTTCAAAAGGTATTTCAGTTGCGGGCAAAAATCAGTACACAGGGAGGCAACAACAAGCTGACCGCTGTGGTTACTTTCATAGAAACCATTATGATTTTATGGACATTTTACATCATACTTCTGTTGGTTTACGATAAAGACATAGCCGGAGACAAACATCTTGCAACGTATATCGTGGCATTGGGTTCATTGTTTTGGTCGCTGTATTTGTTTCTGAATCTGATACGCATCAGCAACTATGATTATGCCATACGTTATGCTGTGCCCACAGTGATAATATTTTGGAATTTTGTTGAGATAATCGGTCGTTGGAATTTGTTCAAAGAAATTTGGATTCATCCTTTTGAGCATTGGCTGGAGAACAGTATTATGCTGTTGTTGCTGCTTATATTTTCCGTCTATTATTTTGTAGAAAACTACAAGTACAAAAACAAAAAGGCACAGTTGCATGAAGCCTTGCAGGATGAGTTTGGTGTTTGATTTGAACAAACGCAAAGGCTCATACTTTAGATTACTTTAGCCGATATTTTGATGGCGAAGTGAAGTACCGCAGGTTAATAATATTGTTGTTGGGCGTTTATTTTTTTGTCATGCTTTCCTGCAGGCAAAATACCCTGCCTTTGGAGGAAGGCAGCGATGTAAATTTTACATCCGAAATTTTTTTGCCTACCGAAGAATTTTCAAAAAAAGATATAGAAAATGCGCCTGCCGGAATGGTGTGGATACCCGGTGGCGTTTTCAGCATGGGCGGGCAAAATCCCGTTGGTATGGAAAATGGCGGAGTACAAACCATGAGCGATGCGCGACCTGTTCATCGCGTTCGGGTGGATGGTTTTTGGATGGATGAAACGGAAGTTACAAACGCGCAGTTTGCAACTTTTGTAAAAGCAACAGGCTACAAAACCGTTGCGGAACAAACGCCCGAAAAAGATGAATTTCCCGATGCGGATGAGAAAGATTTAGTGGCGGGTTCTATTGTGTTTGCGCCACCTACAAATAGCGTTGCGTTGCAGGATTATTCGCAGTGGTGGCGGTTTGTGAAAGGCGCAAACTGGCAGCATCCGTTTGGCGAAGGAAGCAGCATTGAAGGCAAAGAAAATTACCCTGTGGTTCACATCGCATGGCAGGATGCAATGGCTTATTGCAAATGGGCGAATAAGCGATTGCCCACCGAAGCCGAATGGGAATTTGCCGCGCGTGGCGGAGAGGCGGGCAGGCTTTATCCGTGGGGC
>CAZSEG010000064.1:12837-17099 GCA_964605875.1 uncultured Chitinophagaceae bacterium | reverse complement strand
AAACACACCCCTACCTCCCGAAACAAGTTCGGGACAGGCTCTCTCAAGAGGGGAACAACAGCCGTTTCACATCTCAAGTCTATTGTTTCACATCTGTTTTTCATTTTCAAATTTTCAAATCATCTCATCTTCAAATTATCTAACTCCCAAAGCCTTATCCATATCTGCTTTTGTGTTCAATAAACTTAATTGTGCTTGGATGTATTTCAATTTATTCTGCACCAATTCTTGTTGCGCCTGTACTAATTCAAAACTGTTGCCGATGCCTTCTTTAAACTTGATATTGGTTGTTTTGAAAATCTTTTCGCTCAGCTCAACACTCTTTTTTGTATAAAATTCTTCGTTGATGGCTTGTGTAAAAAATGCCTGAGAACTTTGCACCTGCAAGGCTGCTGCGCGTTGAAAATTTTCAAAATCATTTTTCTGTTTTTGCTCGTCTAATTTTCCTTGCTGAACATTTGCCATGCGGTTGCCGCTGTCAAAAATCGGGATGCTCAATTTCAAGCCCACAATACCTGATTGAAACCACGGGCTTTTGCGCACAACATCGCCATCGGGATATGTTGTTTCACGCTTTTTACCAAAGTCGCCAAACTTATTTACCTGCGCCTGCCAACCATAGTTCAGGAAGCCGACCAATGAAGGAAAATGTCCGCTCCTTCTTTGCTGTACATCATAGCCGCGAATGCGCACGGCTGTTTCCAACATTTCATATTCTATACGTTGGGTTGGCTGAAATTCTTTCACGATTTGCGGGTCAACTTTATCGCGCAACGTGCTGATACTTTCAGTCAATATAATAGCATCACTCAAATTCAAACCCATTTGAAACTTCATATTCGCCAAAGCGACTTCGGCTAACTGATTGGTGGTGTTGATTTGATTTTCAAGATTGGTTAAAGCCAATTCCAAACGGTTTACATCCAACTCTTCAATCAAACCTTCTTTGTAAATTTTGCGTGTATCGTTGGTGAGTTTCAACACCAAATCTTTTACTTCTGTTAAGTACGTTTTGCTTTCGCTTGCAGCCTGTGCCTGATAGTATGCTTTAATGATATTGTACTTTACATCCTGATCGCTCAAATCTTTTTGAAGTCTTGCAGCGCGTGTAAAATCGCGGGTGGCTTTCAACCCGATAAAATATCTGCCGTCAAGAATTACTTGCGTAAGCTGAATACTGGTTGAAAGATTGTGCGGCAACACAAAACTTATTTTCTGTCCTTTGCTGTTAACCGCGCTGTTGTAAAGCAACTGCCCGATGTTTGGGTCTTGCTGTGCCAGATAGCCGAAAACCTGTGTGGTCGCGCTGTTGGGGTCATTAAACAACTGGTCGGCAGCAGGGAAAATAGGCTGCTTGAAATAATATGTGTAATCAACTCCTGCACCGATAGTCGGCAAACCAACAGATTTGATTTCCCAGTTGCGCCAACGCGCTTTGTCCACTTCCAGCTTTGAGTTTTTAGCATCGTTGTTGTTTTGAAGCGCATATTGAACGGCATCCTGCAATGAGAACGCTTTTACAAAATCAGGTTGTTGAGCAAACAGCGCCATGCTGCAGAATAAGGCAAGCGTGGCAGAATAAAATTGTTTCATAACGATGGTACTTAGACGGCAATGCGTTTTTTATATTGTAATCCGGTTCAATTCTTTTTGACGAAATAATTCTTCCAAGCCTTTTTGCGTAACAATGGCACGAAGGTGATAATCGAGGTATTCTTTCAGAATTTCAACAAAAGGATATTTTGCTGAAGGAAACAGGCTTTGGTCAACCAAAACCTTTAACATACCGATGTAAATTTTAGCGATTACTTCTTTATTAAAATCGCTGCGGTAAAATCCTTCGAGCGTTCCTTTTTCTAAATTTTCTGCCAGACGTTTGTATAAAAAAGTATTGCGGTGGTGGGTGAACAACTGAAAACTTTCGGGATAATACTTTTGCATATCAAAAAGCGTTTCGGGATTGAAACCTTCGGTTTGCTCCAATGCGCGTTTGATGATTAAAACCAGTTCGTGCAAAGGATTTTCGGCTTGCTTGTGGATTTCATCAAGCGTTTGGAGTTCACTTTGAATATATCTTTCTATCACCTCCGCCACCAAATGCGATTTATCGCGCACCATCACATAAATGGTTTTCTTACTCATGGCAAGCGATTTTGCAATCATATCCATTGTAAGATTTTTTATGCCATGCGTTGTAAACATTTTCTGCGCATGGTTGAGCAGAAGTTCGCGTTGCTGTAAATTAACCGTGCTTCTCATTGCGGGCGCAAATGTAGTTGGCGGAAACTCAAAATCGCAAAAATGTTTCCATACTTTTAAGCGAGTAGTAGTTAATGTATGTTTAAATGGAGGAATGAGGGGTTAAGATGTGTGTCTGTTTGTTAAAACAAATGAGGATTCCGTTTAAAAAACTGCGGCTGAAAGGGAAGCCTGAAACTTCTGTTCATAAACACTCCCAAGTATGTTGCGCTAATACTTGAAGAACGAAAAAAAAGCGGGCATCGGATGCCCGCTTTTAATTTGAAATGAGTAGCTTACTTTTTATTGTCAACCGAAAGGTCTTCCAACGATTTTTTGATGCCATCCATATCGCTGTTGAATTCGCGTTTAAATGCTTCCCAATCGCTTTGGCTGGCTTCGTAATTGGTTAACTTAACACGCAAACCGGCATTTCTTTTTTCCAATGTTTCAATATTTTTTTCAAACATTTTATCAAATACTTTACCCGGTTTTTTCTTTAGCAGTTTAAGCTCGGAAATGCGCACTTCATTAGCTTTTATTTTTAATTCTATTTCGTCTTTAAAAGTATTCCACTCTTCTGCATTTGCACTTGCATTCACTGTGTTTTGTGCTTCTTTTAAATCTTCTTTAGCGTCTTTCACCTCTTTTTTGGCAGTTTCTTCTTTTTGCGCAGCAGTATCGCAGCTTGTTGTGATTGTACCTGCCAATATCATTGTAAAAGCAAGTGATAAAATTGTTTGTTTCATTGTGTTTATTTAATTGTTTTAAAAATTGGATGTGTGATTAAAAAATACCGCTCAACGAATAAATTCGTCAAACGGTATAACAAAAAGCAAATGATTAAAGCGTTGAAATTAATTCGTGTAATTCTTCTTTTGATTTTCCAAGTTTGATTTGGAGTTTACCCATCATCTCTTCTTTCTTTCCTTCGGCAAACAACAAGTCGTTGTCAGTAAGTGTTGCAAATTTTTGTTTCAATTTTCCTTTCTGTTCTTCCCAGTTGCCTTTTAGCTCTGTAGTATTCATAAATAATCAATTTTTTAGTGAAAGAATTTTCACTGCACAAAGGTGAGTGTTTCATAAGGCTAAAGCGTTACATAATTGCAGGAGAGTGTTGCATAATTCACACTTGCAAAATCATTAAATTTCTTCTGAAATTCAGTTTTTTGATTTTCCTTCCTGTGAATCTTATATCAACTGTAAGATGGCTTTTCATTTTCACATCGCTGTGGTTAAATCACTTTACAGTTTCAGTTTCCGCAGCGCAGGGGCTAAAAGATAAGTGCCGCCAACAACCAGCAAAGTCATGGTGCCGCCAAAAATAACTGCGGGAACCAAGCCTAAATACCTTGCGGCAACACCGCCTTCAAAGTCGCCAATTTCATTGCTCGATTTAATAAAAATGCTGTTCACCGCGCCTACTCTTCCGCGCATATTATCGGGTGTAAACATCTGCAAAATGGTGGAACGGATAATTACACTTACATTGTCAAACACACCGCTCAAAAACAAAAACAGGAAAGAAAGCGCGTAGTTTTCGCTCAGCGCAAAACCGATAATGCAAATGCCAAACAGCACGATGCTGCCCAGCAAATTTCTGCCTGCATTTATAGTTGGCGGATAGTATGCCATGATAATGCCCATTATGCCCGAACCGATGAACTGCGCGGTTTTCAGCACGCCAAGAGCGGTGGGGCCCACATTCAAAATATCTTTGCAAAATGCAGGCAGCAGCGCACCCACGCCACCAAACAACACGGCAAATAAATCGAGCGAAATAGCAGAAACTATCGCCTGTGTGCTGAACACAAATTTGATGCCGCCTTTGAACGATTCAAAGAAGGTTTCCTTTTTTATAGCAGGTTCCACGGGTTGGTCGGGGACGCGCATGGCGAGCATTACCGATATAGAAACCAACACAGCAACAAAAGCATACACAATGGTTGGCGTGTTCCATTCCAGCAGCCAGCCGCCAAGTAAAGGACCGATAATTGCGCCTAAGTAAAACACATTTCCGCTCC
>CAZSEG010000064.1:7441-12827 GCA_964605875.1 uncultured Chitinophagaceae bacterium | reverse complement strand
TCCATGTTGCAGCGTTTGCATATAAATCGCGCGGCACAATACGCGCCTGAATTGCCAACGCCATTGGTGCTAAAAACGAACGCGCCACACCGTTCAGCCCGAGTACAAAATAGATAGGCAATGTACCATATTTAGCAAGCAAAGGCGCATCGCCACTGCTGAGAAATGAAAGCAGAAACATACCCGCAGCCAACATGGAAGTAAACAGCACCAACAGCTTTTTGCGGTTGAACCTGTCGCTTGCGTAACCCGAATAAAAAGTGGAAATAATAAACGGAATCGCTTCGCTTAAACCGATTAAACCCAATGCGAGTTTATCGTTGGTAAGCTCGTAAACCTGCCAGCCCGTAACGGTTTGCTGCATCAAAATACCCACCGTGGTGAGTATGCGCGAAGAGAGGTAAAGTCTAAAATCGTTTATCCTTAATGATGCAAAGGCGTTGGAATGCGAAGCCATAAAAGCGGTGCGAAGAAAGTAGAAATTAGAGAACAGTTGGCAGTAAGCAGTTGGCAGTAAAAATACAAGCAGGCAGTAAGTAGTCGGCACTTCCTGCTATTTCAGTAAGGGACAAGTAAGCAGAATTAAATCATTGGCTGTTTTATTACTTACATCAGAGATTTCTTCGATTTTCGCACACCACTATAAATTCTTCAAACAAAAAATGTACTTCAACGAATCAAAAATATTTAGTGTAAACGAAGAGAACTTCAGGCACATTGCCTTAGAGATTTTTCGCTTTCAATACAACTATCAATCAATTTATCAGAAATTTTGCGATGGCTTGAAACGTAATCCTGACAATGTTTTCAGCGAACAGCAAATTCCTTTTTTACCCATTGGTTTTTTTAAAACAGAAAACATTATTGCCGAAGGTGTTATTGCCGAAACTGTTTTTGAAAGCAGCGGTACTACCGGCAGTGTTAATTCAAAACACTCTGTCGCTTCATTGGCTTTGTATGAAACAAGTTTTCAAAATGCTTTTAAAAGGTTTTATGGAAATGTTGAAGAGTATTGTGTGCTTGCGCTGTTGCCATCGTATTTAGAAAAAGGAAATTCTTCGTTGGTGTATATGGCAGAAAGACTGATGCGGCAAAGCAATCACCCCGAAAATGGTTTTTTCATCCATAATTTTAATGAGCTTGCTGCGCGACTTGCAGCATTAGAGTTTCAGCAACAAAAAGTTTTGCTGATTGGCGTTACTTATGCCTTGCTCGATTTTGCCGAACAGTTTCCCATGCACCTGCGCCACACTACTATAATAGAAACAGGCGGCATGAAAGGCAGGCGAAAAGAAATGCTGCGCGAAGAAGTTCATCAGGAACTGAAACAGGCTTTTAATATTGAGAACATTCATTCGGAATATGGCATGACGGAATTGCTTTCGCAAGCCTATTCAAATGAAAATGGAATTTTTCGCAGCCCGGCATGGATGAAAGTTTTGGCGCGCGACATCTACAATCCGTTGCAAATTTTAGAGCCTGAAAAAACAGGTGCGCTCAATATCATTGATTTGGCAAACATCTATTCCTGCGCCTTCATAGCTACGGACGATATTGGTATTGTGCATACAAATGGCAGCTTTGAAGTTGCCGGACGCAGAGACAATGCTGACGTGCGCGGTTGCAGTTTGATGTATGGTGTGGATTGAAAAAAGAATATTGATTCAGCCAAAATTCTACTTACTCAACATCATACTTTTCTTCTTATACAAATCTCTGAACCAAGGATCGTAGAGGTCTTTGATAAAGCGGATGGCTTCGCCTGTTGATTTCATTTCGGGACCGAGTTCGCGGCTCACACCGGGAAATTTATCGAAGCTGAATACGGGTTCTTTTACCGCATAGCCAATCAGTCGCTTGAAGTAAGTGAAGTCCTTAATTTTATTCACGCCCAACATTACTTTGGTAGCGTAATTCAGGTAAGGCACACCATAAGCTTTGCAGATAAATGGCGTGGTGCGGCTGGCGCGCGGATTGGCTTCAATCACATACACCTGCTCATTCTTAATGGCAAACTGAATATTGATAAGTCCGCGTATATCGAGCGCCTTGGCAATTCTGCGCGTGTAGTCGCGCATATCGTGCTGCACTTTTTCGCTCAGGTTGTAAGGCGGCAACATGGCGTTGCTGTCGCCACTGTGAATGCCCGCAGGCTCCACGTGTTCCATCACACCCATTATTTCCACCAGTTCGCCATCGTAAATTGCATCAATTTCGGCTTCTTCGGCACGGTCGAGAAAATGGTCAATCAATATATTGTTATCGGGGAAAAATTTAAGGATGCTCACCACACTTTTTGTCAATTCTTCATCGTCAATTACAATCCTCATGCGCTGCCCACCCAACACATACGAAGGACGAACCAACACCGGATAACCAACGCGGTGCGCCACTTCCAACGCTTCTTCGGCATTTTTTGCCGCACCGTAATCCGGGTAAGGAATATCCAACTCTTTCAATAAATCAGAAAAACGTTCGCGGTCTTCGGCAATGTCCATCGCATCGTAAGATGAACCGATAATTTTGATGCCGCTTTCGTGCAGGTTTTTAGAAAGTTTCAAAGCGGTTTGTCCGCCCAATTGCACAATTACACCTTCGGGTTTTTCATGCTCAATCAATTCGCGCAGGTGCTCCCAAAACACAGGCTCGAAGTAGAGCTTATCGGCAATGTCGGGGTCGGTAGAAACTGTTTCGGGGTTGCAGTTCATCATAATGGCTTCATAGCCTGATTCTTTTATCGCCAACACACCATGCACACAGCAGTAATCAAATTCAATGCCCTGCCCGATGCGGTTTGGACCCGAACCCAACACAATAATTTTCTTCTTTTCTGAAACTTTACTTTCGTTGGTATCCAAAACCGTAGCGGTTAAAGATGTTTTTTCAAACGAAGAATAATAGTAGGGCGTGAGAGCCGCGAACTCTGCTGCGCAGGTATCTACAAGTTTGTAAATTCTGCGGATGCCGAGTTGCTTGGTGCGGTGGTTGTAAACTTCATCTTCGGTAGTTTTGGTAAGGTAAGCCAACTGCAAATCGCTGTAACCTTTTTGTTTCAGGTCATACATTTCATCGGCTGAAATGCTTGCCAATTCACGTTTTCGATATGTGCGCTCCACTTCCACCAACTCCATAATCTGACTAAGAAACCAAGGGTCAATGTGCGTAATATCCTGAATGGTTTTTAAAGGCACACCTAATTTCAGCGCATCGTAAATGCGGAAAAGCCTGTCCCACGAAGCGTGTTTAATTCCCTGCAACATATCATCGGGGCTAACCCACTGCTTGCCATCGCTGCCCAAGCCGATGCGATTGTTTTCCAAACTCTGACAGGCTTTCTGCAAGGCTTCCTGAAAACTTCTGCCGATGCCCATTACCTCGCCTACGGCTTTCATCTGCAAACCGAGCGTATCATCACATCCCTGAAACTTATCAAAATTCCAACGCGGAATTTTTACAATCACATAATCTAATGCAGGTTCAAAAAACGCAGAAGTTGTTTTGGTGATTTGGTTTTTCAGTTCATCGAGCGTGTAACCAATCGCAAGTTTTGCAGCAATCTTTGCAATAGGATAACCGGTTGCTTTGGATGCCAGCGCAGACGAGCGCGACACACGCGGATTCATTTCAATTGAAATAATGTCTTCGGTAACGGGGTCAACAGAAAACTGAATGTTGCAGCCGCCTGCAAAACCCGGCAGGTCGCAAATCATTCTTTTTGAATATTCGCGCATTCGCTGGTAAACCGTGTCGCTCAAGGTCATGGCGGGCGCAACGGTTATCGAATCGCCTGTGTGAATACCCATCGGGTCGAAGTTCTCAACCGTACAGATAACCACAAAATTTCCCGCAACATCTTTCATCACTTCCAACTCAAATTCTTTCCAACCCAAAACGGCTTTTTCTACCAATACTTCGCCCATAGGCGATGCTTCTAAACCGCGTTTCAGCTTTTCGTCAAATTCTTCTTTAGTATGCACAAACGAACCTCCCGAACCTCCCAACGTATATGAAGGGCGAATTACCAATGGGAAGCCTGTTTTCTGCGCAGCTTCTTTTCCTTCCAAAAAAGAATTGCAGGTGATGCCGGGCGCAACACCGATTCCCAACTCAATCATCCACTTGCGGTATTCTTCGCGGTCTTCGGTTTTTTGAATGGCTTTTGAATCAGCACCCAAAACTTTCACGCCATATTTTTCCCAAATCTTCAATTCGTTTGCCTCCATGTAAAGATTCAGCGCGGTTTGCCCGCCCATCGTGGGCAACACAGAATCAATTGCATGATTGCGCTGTTTCTGCTCTTCCAGAATTTTTACAATGCTTTCTATTGAAATTGGTTCGAGGTAAACGTTGTCGGCAACAACGGGGTCGGTCATAATCGTTGCAGGATTGGAATTAAGGAGGCTAACTTCAATGCCTTCCTCGCGCAAACTGCGGGCGGCTTGCGAACCCGAATAATCGAACTCACATGCCTGACCAATAATAATAGGACCTGAACCGATGATTAAAACGTGTTTGATGGAATTGTCGCGCGGCATCTATACAATTTGAAGATTTGAAAATGTGATAATTTGAAGATGGCGACTTCAAAAAATCGTGCGAAGATAGTTGCAGGAATTTAATTACAGTGTGGATAGTGTGAATAAATTCACAGAAAGCTGACGGGAACTTTCTTTGTGTTATCTTTGCTGCACTTTTAAAACAGTTTTTTAGTGAGTTCATATAACAAGGAGCAGTTGCTCAAAGATTTGGCGAATTGGAACGCCATCATTCGCAAATATCAGATACCAAGCACCAAGCAGGCGGTTATTCAAATAGCAAACAGTTTTTCATTTTACGTTGCGCTTTTGGCTTTGCAATTTTATTTGTTCGATAAATCTGTTTGGCTGTCGCTGGCGGTTGCCATTCTGAATGGTTTTATTTTGGGCAGAATTTTCATCATTCAACATGATTGCGGACACAGCTCGTTTACGCGCAGCAGAAAAGCAAACGATATTATCGGAACTATTTGCAGCGTTTGCACTTTAATTCCATATAAATATTGGGCGAAAAATCACAGCTTTCATCATGCGCACAACGGGCAGTTGGAGTTCAGTGATATTGGCGATATTGAATGTTTGTCAACCGAAGATTATGCCAAACTTCCATTGGGTAAAAGAATCTGGTATCGCATTTACCGCAACCCGCTGTATCTGTTCACGATTGGCGGTTTTATTTATGTGGTGGTTTACAATCGTTTTGCGTTTTTAAGAACGGAATACTTTGAAAAAGTGAAGAATACCGTGCTTATCAGCAACATACTTTTTATTGCTTTGTATGCTTTGTTCGCTTACCTGTTGGGACCAACAAGATTTTTGGTAGTGCAGTTTGTGAACCTGCTTTTCTTCGG
>CAZSEG010000064.1:0-7431 GCA_964605875.1 uncultured Chitinophagaceae bacterium | reverse complement strand
CTTCGGCACTTACGCGCTTTGGTTTTTCTACATTCAGCATCAGTATGAAAACATTTACAAAAGCGGAAAAGAGAATTGGAACTATGTGGTTGCCGCCATGAAAGGAAGCACGTATTACAAGCTGCCGCGCGTGTTTCACTGGCTGACGGGCAACATTGGCTATCATCATATTCATCATTTAAGTCCGGCAATTCCAAACTACAATTTGCCGAGATGCCACAACGAAAATCCGATTTTCGAAAAGCATACCAACACCATTACTTTTTGGCAAAGCCTGAAAACCGTTCAGGCGAATTTGTGGGATGCGCAAAAGCAAAAAATGATTTCGTTCAGCGAATACAAAAGGAACAAAAAAGCGAAGAAAGGCAATTGACGAATTGCATTTATTGCAGCAATAATTCCTCTGCTAATTTTCTTTCGTTGCTCATGCGCGGCACTTTGTGCTGACCGCCCAATTTGTTTTTTGAAGTCAGCCAATGATGAAAAGTATTTTTCGGCAAAATTTTAATTTCTAACTCACGCAAAGCAAGATTGGCTGTGCGCTTGGCTGCATAATCTGAGTTAGATAATTGCAGTTGCTTGTCTAAATCATTTTTAAACAAACCAATATGTTGCGGTGGTCTTTCAAACTCTATCAGCCATTGGTGTGCAGCAGTGCCATCGGCTGTGGGAAAAATGGGCGCAACCGTAAAATCTTTAATAGTGCAATTATGTTTTGTACATATTTCTGCAATTGCTTTTTCGGCATTATGCACCATCAACTCTTCACCCATGATATTGATGAATTGTTTTGTTCGCCCTGCAACAATAATCCGATATGGATTTAAAGAAATAAAGCGAACAGTATCGCCTATGCGGTAACGCCATAAACCACTGTTGGTGGTAATAACCATCTCATAAGTTTTGCCTGCCTCCACACTTTCCAATGGCAATGTAAGTGGCTTTGAAAATTTCGATGCTTCAACGGGAATAAATTCATAAAAAATTCCGTGGTCGGGCAATAGCAACATACCTTCATCATCCGAGTCCTGCATGGCAAAAAAACCTTCGGAAGCATTATAGGCATTGATATAAACCACAGGCTTGCCAAATATTTCATCAAAAGCATTTCTGAACGGTTCAAAATTTACACCGCCATGAATAAACATTTCAAAATTTTGCCACACATCGGCAATTTGTTTTTTTCCCGTTATCTCAAGCACGCGCTTTAACAACAACAACGTCCATGTCGGCACACCCGATATACCCGTAATATTTTGATAAGCAACATGCTGTGCCATTCGCTCCAACTTTTGCTCCCAGTTATCCATCAGCGCAATATCTAAAGTGGGTGAACGCAATGCCTGAATCCAAGGCGTGATGTTTTTCATCAGCACTGCCGAAACATCGCCCGTCATAACATTTTCATTTTCAACAAAAGGTGCAATGGAGCCACCCATCACCAAGTGTTTTCCCGAAAACAATTTATTGTTTGGATAACGCTCAAAGTATGCAGCAAGAATATCGCGCCCCGCTTTGAAATGTCCGTGCTGCATAGCTGCGCGGCTCACGGGTATAAACTTACTTACATCGGTTGTTCCGCTCGATTTTGAAAACCATTTTATTTCATCGCTGCACAATACATTCTTTTCACCCATCATCATGCGATGAATAAATGGCTTGCTTTGTTCGTAATCAAACAATGGAATTGTCTGCGCAAATGTTTTGTAATCAGATAAGCCCTTCGGAAAATATTGTTGCGCAAATTGTGTGTTTTTCCCTTTTTCAAGCAAGGATGAAAATTGCTTTTGTTGCAGGCTCAAAGCATCATTCCTCAATCTGTCTAATTCAGAAATTCGGTATTGTACAAATCTATTTCCGAGCCATTCAAGAATCATTTATGATTTATGATTTATAATTTGTGATTTTAGAAGTGTGATTATTGTTTCTCTCTTTAAAAATGAAACTTGCTCGTGAAGTTGATTTCTGTTTTCTAACTTCTGCTTTCTGCTTTCTGTTCTCTATTCTCTGTTACCTTCTTCTTCAATTCAAAGTTTTGTCCCAAATAAACTTTGCGCACCATTTCATCATCGGCAAGTTCCTGTGCAGTTCCCTGCTTTAGGATTTTTCCTTCAAACAAAAGATATGCGCGGTCGGTAATGGAAAGTGTTTCCTGCACGTTGTGGTCGGTGATGAGGATGCCGATGTTTTTCTCTTTCAGTTTTTCTACAATGCGCTGAATGTCTTCAACAGCAATCGGGTCAATGCCCGCAAAAGGTTCATCCAGCAAAATAAATTTCGGATTGGTGGCTAATGCGCGCGCAATTTCCGTGCGCCTTCTTTCGCCACCGCTCAACACATTGCCCATGCTTTTGCGCACACGGTTCAAACCAAATTCATGAAGCAATAATTCCAGCCTGTCTTTCTGTTCTGTTTTTGAAAGAGCCGTCATTTCCAACACTGCAGCCACATTGTCTTCCACACTCAAATTTCTGAACACGCTCGGCTCCTGCGGCAGGTAGCCCACGCCTTCTTTAGCGCGTTTATACATCGGCAGGTCGGTGATGTTGTTTTCTGCCAAAAATATTTTTCCTGCATCAGGCTTTATCAAACCGACAGTCATGTAAAACGAAGTGGTTTTGCCCGCGCCATTGGGTCCAAGCAAACCCACAATCTCACCTTGTTTTACTTCAAAGCTAACCTCGTTTACTACTTTTCTACCTTTGTAGCTTTTTACTAATTTTTCTGAGCGAAGAACTACCATGCGGCTGCAAAGTAAATTATTGACAGGGATTTGCCGTTGTGAAATTCAGAAGCCGTCATTTAAAAAAGCACAACTTTCCCAACGGATGTTAAAGCGACTGTTTAAAAAGTAAAATAGCGGGCGACCGCCAAATATTTTTAACGCACCTTCGTCTAAGTGTTCAATGAAGGACACTGCCATAACACTTTCACTCAGCATGGCTGAGATACAAAATGACCTTATTCGCGACACGTTTCGCAAAGAACAGGATAGGCTTTTTGCTTTTATCCGCAGCCGTGTGCCCAGCACCGAAGATGCCGAGGACGTGCTGCAGGATGTGTTTTACGAATTGGTGAATACTTATCGCCTGATGAAGCCTGTGGAGCAAATGGCTTCGTGGATGTTTACCGTGGCGCGCAACAAAATCACCGACCGTTTTCGCAAGAAAAAACCAGAGAGCTTGGAGGGCTATTTTGCAATTCGCGAAGAAGATGGCGAGCGATTGGACATTGCTGATTTTCTTCCATCGGGCGGTACCTCGCAAGACCGTGAAATGATGCGCGAAGTGATTATGGATGCGCTTACCGCAGCGCTTGCCGAATTGCCCGAAGAGCAACGCAGCGTGTTTGTAATGCACGAGTTTGAAGACAAGAGTTTTAATGAAATTGCAGAACTTACGGGCGCACCGCTCAATACACTTTTAAGCAGAAAGCGTTATGCGGTAATGCACCTGCGCAAGCGCATGCAGCATTTGTATGAAGATATGTTTGTAAACTAAAAATCAGCAGAGAAATGAAATGCCCATGATTCAAAATCATCAACCGAAAGTGAATTTCGGATTGGGCATTCCATGTATCCTTTAAAAAATAAATTATATATACATGAAACGTTTTATATTAAAGAAAATTGCTGCTGTTATTTTACTTGCACCTGTTGCATTCGCATTGATAGGTTATGCAGTAATGGCACTTTGGAACTGGTTGATGCCTGAACTTTTCGGACTGAAACTAATTACCTTTTGGCAGGCATTGGGCTTGTTGCTGTTAAGTAAATTATTGTTTGGCAGCGTGAGAGCGAAGTGGGGCGGCAACAATTTCAAAGAAAAGATTCAGCAAAAAATAGATTGCATGACACCCGAAGAGCGCGAAAACTTTAAAGAAAAAATGCGCGAACGCTGCAAGCAATGGGGCAGCGGTAATTAAGTTTTTACTTCACATTATTCCATTTTCCAATATCCTCCACAAACAAAAAAGGCACTCATCAATGAATGCCTTACTTGTTTCTTCAAAACTAAAGTTCATTAAAATCTTGGACAGAAAATTGTTTGAGGTTTGCGTTTTTTCCAAGAGCCTGCGTAGCTTAAACCTACTTCAAATGCGCCTTGGCTGCGGCTTCCGCCAATCAAATCGCTCACGTTAATATCGTAAGCAACACCCAAGCTGATACCATTCCAATCCACACCGCCCGTGATAACTACGGCTTCTTCGTTCAACGCTTTACCGCCTTTTTTCTTAGCCCAAGTTGATTTGGTATCACCGCCAACCGCGCGGAACATTGCACCGAAACGGAAATTGTTACCCTCAGGGAATCTCTCTTCAAACAAAATTCTGATGTCGGCAGCAGCAATGAACTCGTGGCTTTGACCTTGGTTCATGTAGATGAATTTAGGCTGCAAATCGAATCTTCCTTTCAATGGAAAACGCACACCTGCATGACCAACAAATTTTCTGTTCAAACGCACTGAATCCACATTCAAGAAAGATACAGAAGGAGAATTTAAGTGAAATGCCGAAACGCCAGCATACATATTGGTGCGCTTTGTAAAACGACCGTAGTACATCAAACCTGCCGTAACATCCCAAAACAAGAAATTATCATCCACCAAAAACTCGCCCGCAGGCAGATTAGGATTGTAAGAAGCTCCATCCCACTGGCTGCCTGTTTTAATCTGGCTGTAATCAATAGTGCGGTTAAACACTTCCGATTGCAAACCGAGCGTTAAAAAATGGCTTCCTTTTTTATCCAATGATTTGTGGTAAGAAATTCCAATGCCACCGCTGTTGGTTCCGAACTTCAAATCACCTGCTTTATCGCCCGTGAAGAATGCGCCAAAACCGAAAGCGTCTTGCTTTCCGATACCGCGATTGGTTCTGAAATCAAGCGCGAAAGAATAGGTGCGGAACATCGGCACATTTTCATTTGCAAGCACCGAACCCCATTGCCCGCGGAAAATTCCGCTTAAACGATAGTTGCCATTAAAAGCACCTATCAATGCAGGGTTGAGGGATTGCGGCATAATGTAAAACTGAGACCAGTGAGGGTCTTGAGCCACTACGGTTGAAACGCTCAATGCGAGTACTAAAGTTTGTAATATTCTTTTCATCTGAATTGCTCTTACTGTATTGGTGTACGAAAAACGAAAATCTAAGTTATGTGAAATTTTTTTCTGAATAAAATTTTTTAACGCTTAAAGTATTGACTTTTTAAAAATAACACTTTTTCAGCGCACCAAAGTAATAGTTCCTGACTTTCTTGCAACTTTTCCATTCAAATATTCTGCCTGCACAGTGAAAGTATAAATGCCCGGCTCCTGCAAAACCCCTTTAAAACTGCCATCCCAAGCGGTAAACTGGTTGCCTTGCGAATCGAAAACTTTTTCTCCCCAACGGTTGAAAATTTTTACATCCGCATCTTTCAAATCGTAACCGTAAATCTGCCACACATCATTTACACCGTCATTGTTGGGCGAAAACATATTCGGAATAAAGAACGTTTTTCCATCCAAAACAAAGACGTTTACTTTTTTCTCAACGCTGCATTTGCTTAAATATCTCACCGTTAAAACATACTCAATGTCGTTGTAAGGCGATGCAACCGGATTAGCGCAATCCACACACGACAAACCCGAAGCAGGCGACCAACTGAAACCTTTTAAATCACTGCCGGAATAGCCCATCGGCAAAGCAATTAGCTGAAGCTGATTGCCCAATTCTATGGTGCTGTCCTGCGGCAAAATCTGCAAACCAAGCGGCAGCGGCTCGGCAACAGAAACCAACGTATCGTAAACACAATTGTTGCCGTCTTTTACATACACGCTGTAAGTTGCAGCAATCAAATTATTAAACACACCCGACTGCTGATAGGTAACATTATCCAACGAATATGTGTATGGAATACCTGTGTTTGCAGGCGTTCCGCCAGTTGCCAAAGCGCGTATTCTGCCATCGGCAGCATTCGGGCAAGATGTAGAATCTATAATTACATAACTAAAGTTCAAAACAGGAGGAGCAATAAAAATTGCCGAATCTCTCACCGAGCAACCGTTGTTATCCGTTACCAAAACAACATAACTACCTGCGCCAAGATGTTCAATAGTTTGTGAAGAGGAGGACGAAGTAACATATTGATTTTGTTGCCACGAATAAAAATAAGGCGAAGTTCCTCCGTTTGCTTCCGCAGTTATTGCTGCATCATCTGCGCCCGCACAACTGATTTCTTCACGATTGATAAAAGCAACTTGCAGAGAAAGCGGGTCATTCAAAAATATGCTTTCAGAAACTTCACATTGATTGTTGTCTTTTACCGTAACCGAATAATTGCCTGCAATCAGATTTTGTGCGGTTGAATTTGTTTGTCCGTCCGACCATAAATATGTGTAATTCGGAGTGCCGCCATTTGCCGCCACGCTTGCTGTTCCGTTCGCATCTCCCGTGCAAAGCGGGTCGGTTTTAGTAAGCGTTAAAACAATTTGCGAAGGTTCATTTATGATGAAAGTTTCATTCGCAATGCAATTCAAATTGTCGGTTGCAATTACCGAATAATTTCCCGCCAATAAACCGGATGGATTCGCTGCCTGATTTGCGCTGTTGAAATACTGATAGTTGAATGTTGGCGTTCCATTTAACGGAGCAACAACAACGCTTCCATTATTCAAACCAAAGCAAGTAGCATCGGTTGTTTGCACGCTTATACGCAATGAATAATTTGTATCAATATAAAAGTTGGCAGAAGCCGTACATTGATTTGCATCTGTTACAACAACCGAGTGATTGCCGAACGCCAAACCGTTTTGCGTTTGCGGAGCGGTTACATTATCCCATTGGAAAGTGTAAGGCGAAATTCCTCCGGTAATATTTCCCGTGCCTGCGCCATCATTGCTTGTCGGGCAATTGGCATTTGTTGTAACAACGCTCACCGAAAAAACAGGCGGCTCTGTAATGCTGAAATTTGCCGTAGCCGTACAGCCTCTTGCATCCGTAACAACAACGGTTTGATTGCCCGCAGTTAAATCATTCGCCTGATTGATTGTTGCCTGCGAAATACTGTTGCTCCATGTAAAAGTATAAGGCATTGTGCCTCCGTTTGCTGCTGCGCTCGCTGCGCCATTGCTGCCACCATAACAGTTTACATCATTTTGCACACTTGCCGAAATTGTAAGCAAAGCAGGATTTGCTAAAGTGTGGCTTGCAGTTGCAGTACAATTATTCGCATCGGTAACAATCACTGTGTAAGTTCCTGCACCAAGCCCCTGAACCGTTGCCTGCTGCTGATTTAATGGTGCTTGCCAGTTATAGGTAAAATTCGGAGTGCCGCCCGATACAACCACAGTAAGGCTTGCATTGTTACCGCCATTGCAACTTACCGGAACGGAATCAAAAACGATTGCAATTACTGTCGGCTGAGTGATAGTTATATTGCCCGTAACCGTA
>CAZSEG010000063.1:11351-17577 GCA_964605875.1 uncultured Chitinophagaceae bacterium | reverse complement strand
CGAAAGCACTTTATCGGTTGGAATTTCTACGGAACTTATTATGCCGTAATTGTATTTAAAAGTGCCGCCAAACCGCTTGGTCAGTTCTTCGATTTTTGCGGCATTGCCTTCCACCAAAAGCCCTAAAGTTTTGTCTTCAATCTTTCCCGCTTTCAGTTTATTGAAAGTGCGCAAATCAATTTTCATTCGTTCCTGAGCAGAAACATTCAACGCGAAAAACGCAGCAACAAGGAGGTAGAAACAACGCATAAGTTTTCTTTTTTAATATATTATTTGAACGCTGTGTGAAAAAACGGTTGCAAACAAAGTTAGTTCATATATTTTCGCCCTATCTGAAAAAATTACAATGGCTTATTTTAAGATAATTCAAGCAATCATTTTCATCGGCATCAGCGGCTTTGTTTTCGCCAATGCCTTTAAAGCCTACAAGCGAATTTACAGGAATGTAATGCTTGGCAGAAAAGAGGTTATTAACGACCACCCCGCAGAGCGTATAAAAAATGTACTGTTGATTGCGCTCGGGCAAAAGAAAATGTTTAAAAACATGATTCCCGCGCTGCTGCACTTGGTGATTTATGTGTCATTTGTTATCACGCAAATTGAGTTGATTGAAATTCTGATTGACGGTTTCACGGGGCAACATCGTTTGATTTTTCATGCGGTGGAAGGAACAATTTTTCAAGGTTTGTATGTGTTTGCGCTTAGCTTAATTGAAGTGCTTTCTTTGCTCACTTTTTTTGTAACCATTGCCTTTTTATGGAGAAGAAATTTGTTGAAAATCCCGCGTTTTCATTTAGCCGAAATGAAAGGCTGGCCTACTATTGATGCCAACAATATTTTAATTTTTGAAATGCTGCTTATCACGTTCATTTTTATGATGAACACGGGCGATACCGCGCTTCATTTAAAAGAAACAGGACACACTTACGGCTTTGCTTTGAGCAGTTTATTAGCTCCCACAATTACGAGTTTGGGCGATGGCGCATTGCATGTAATTGAAAGAGTCGGTTGGTGGGGACATATTTTGATGGTGTATGTTTTCCTGTTGTATCTGCCGCGCTCAAAACACCTGCATATTATGTTGGCTTTCCCCAACACTTATTTCAGCCGTTTAACGCCAAAAGGCTATATGAGCAATATGCCTGAAATTACGAAAGAAATAAAGCTGATGATGAATCCTGATGCAGCTTTTGCCCCGCCTGCCGAAGGTGAAGCACCTGCCGATCCTGTGAAGTTTGGCGCAAAAGATGTGATGGATTTGAGTTGGAAAAATTTGTTGGATGCGATGAGTTGCACCGAGTGCGGTCGCTGCTCTGCGGCTTGCCCTGCCAATCAAACAGGCAAATTATTAAGCCCGCGCAAAATTATGATGGACACGCGCGACCGTTTGGAAGAAGTTGGAAATGTATTGGATGCCAACAATGGCGAATGGAAAGATGACGGAAAATCACTGATTGAAAACGGCTACATCACGGTGGAAGAATTGCGCGCCTGCACAACCTGCAATGCCTGTGTGGAAGAATGTCCTGTTACCATCAATCCTTTAGACATCATTTTGCAACTGCGCAGAAACTTGGTAATGGAAGAAAGCAACGCGCCTGCCGAATGGACGGGGATGTTTGCAAACATGGAAAACAATGGCGCGCCATGGCAGTTTTCGCAACAGGATAGGTTGAACTGGACGAATGATTGATTATTTATTATTGATAATAAAATCTGTGTAAAATGAAAAACAAAGAATTGAGTGTTGGCATTAAATTAGTGTGGTTTTTAACTTTGGCAGGTATTCTGTTTGGTGTGCTTGGTGCTTTCTTAAAAATTATGCACGAGTCTTATGCTAACGGAATATTTGCGATTGGCTTCATCGCCTCTGTTTCGTCTTGGATAATCATTGTCGGTGATATGTTTCAAAGCAAAATCACAAATAAATTTTTCTGGATTTTTTCAATGGTAACTTTCGCACTGATAACTCCTATAATTTATCTCATTAGAAGAAATGAGTTAATCATCAATAATCACTCATAAATAATAAATCGCATGAACGTAAAATCAATGGCAGAATATGCCGCAAATGGTGAAACACCTGATGTGTTGTTTTGGGTAGGTTGTGCAGGCAGTTTCGACCAACGCGCACAAAAAGTTACGCGCTCGTTTGTGAAAATATTGCAACATCTCAATATCAAATTTGCAGTTCTGGGAACGGAAGAAAGTTGCACAGGCGACCCTGCAAAACGCGCAGGCAATGAGTTTGTTTTTCAAATGCTGGCATTGCAAAATATCGAAGTGATGAACAGCTATGGCGTGAAGAAAATCGTTACGACATGCCCGCACTGTTTTAATATTTTGAAGAATGAGTATCCTTCTTTGGGCGGTAATTACAAAGTGGTGCACCACACAACTTTTTTACAAGAGTTAATTAACGAAGGAAGAATTAAATTGACAGATGCCACACAATTTAAAGGCAAGAAAATTACCTATCATGATAGCTGTTATTTAGGCAGAGCCAACGAAATTTATGAAGCACCACGCGCTGTTTTAGAAGCGTTGGATGCGGAGTTGGTAGAAATGAAATCGTGCAAAACAAAAGGTTTGTGTTGCGGTGCGGGTGGTGCGCAAATGTTTAAGGAAGAAGAGCATGGCAAAGTCCGCATCAATGTTGCGCGTACTGAACAAGCCTTAGAAACAGGCGCGAATATTGTGGCTGCGGCTTGCCCTTTCTGCAACACTATGATAACTGACGGTGTGAAAGGAAAAGACAAGCAAATGGATGTGAAAGTGTTTGATATTGCAGAGCTATTGGCGGCAGGGCAGGGATTGGAAAGTATTGTTTTGTAAAAATGATTACGCAGATTGTTTGATTACACGGATTGCTTGATTACGCAGATGATTATGATTGACAATTGGGGTAAAATCGATGCTAATCTAAAAGATTCTTTAGAAAGAGGATTGAAACAAATAGAGAAAAAAGAGTTTAAACCACATGCCCAAGTTTTTAAGCAATTGAAGAAAAAATATGCTGTAAAATTGAATCTTCAAACAAAATAGTCGTGATGCGAACAGTTCAATTTCTTTCCTTAATATCAGTTGCGGCATTTCTTTTTTTGCAAACTGCCTGCACTAAAACCTGCACCAACTGCAATGTAAGGCAAGTGATGAGTTGTTCCGATTCAACTATTGTCGGTTATCCGTCCGATGAAAGTAATGACAGAAGATATTGCGATAAGCAAATTGAGGAGTTGGAACAATCGCAAGGAACTTTTGTTTATGAATATTCCAAACCTAACGGTGATAAATACACCATCACCGAAACGCTGATTGTAAAGTGCGATTGATTGCTGCAAATCAGAAAAAACCTAAAGCAATTCAATACGTTTAATAGTATTGCGTTTGAATAAGTACATTCGTTTTCATCACAATCAAAAGAATGAGTTTCACAAAAATATTGTCGGTTACCTTTGCAACAATTTTATGCTTAACTGTATTTTCGCAAACACCATCCACCTACGACCAGGGGCAGAAATTTAAAGATGTGCTGAATATTGTAAAAGCATATTATACCGACACAGTTGATGAAAAATATTTGGTGGACGATGCCATTGCAAAGGTTCTGGAAGATTTAGACCCGCATAGCTCTTATGTAAAAGCTGATGATGTAAAACGTTCGGAAGAACCGCTGCAAGCCAACTTTGACGGAATCGGCATAACATTTCAAATATTAAAAGACACCATCAATGTGCAGGAAGTTATCAGTGGTTGCCCTGCCGAAAAAGTTGGTATGCGCGTAGGCGACAGAATCGTAAAAGTGGATGATACCTCTGCCGTTTTCAAAGGCATGGATAACAATTGGGTGATTAAACATTTGCGCGGACAGCGCGGCACAAAAGTGCGCGTTACCGTGATGCGCAAAGGAAATGCCGAGCCGCTTGTGTTTGTTATTCAGCGCGATAAAATTCCTATTTACAGTGTTGAGGCAAGTTACATGGCTGCGCCCTCAATCGGTTATGTAAAAATTGCGCGCTTTGCGGCTACAACCATGCAGGAGTTCAACAAAGCAGTGGAGAAATTGCGTGGACAAGGAATGCAGCACATCATTGTAGATATTCAGGATAATACAGGCGGTTATTTATATACGGCAATTGATTTATGCAACCAGTTTTTGGAAAAAGACCAAATGATTGTTTACACCGAAGGTAAGCACAGCCCGCGCAGCGAAAGCAAAGCAATAGGTAATGGTATTTTTAAAAAAGGAAAAGTTGTTGTGATGATTAACGAAGGTTCGGCTTCGGCAAGCGAAATTCTTTCGGGCTGCATACAAGACAACGACAGAGGCTTGGTTGTAGGCAGAAGAACTTGGGGAAAGGGCTTGGTGCAAAAGCCATTTTCATTGCCCGATGGTTCGCAGATAAAATTAACGACTGCGCATTATTACATACCGAGCGGAAGGTGTATTCAACGTACTTATGAGAAGGGCAAAAAAGATTACAATGATGAATACAGCCGCAGGTTGCAAACCGGTGAATTGTTTGGCGTTGATACTTTCAAACAACCCGATTCACTGAAACAAAAAACATTGTTTGCAAACCGTGATGTGTTTGGCGGTGGCGGTGTTTCGCCCGATTACTTTGTGCCATTGGATACGAGTATGGGTTCAAAATATTACAATGTATTGGTGCGCAGAGGTTTTTTGAATCAATACATAGTTGAGTATTTGGATAAGCAAAGAGAAGGAATCAAACAATCTTTTTCATCTTCAGATGAATTTGTTACGAATTATGTTGTGCCCGATTCTTTGATTTACGGAATGTTTGAAAATGCAGAAAAAGACACTTCTTTTTTGAACGACATCAGCATTTCAAAAGATGATAAAGACACTTCAAAAATTACAATTCTGAAACAAGGCGAGCGCGAATGGCGCACAACAAAAGAGTATGATTTAGGTCGCTCTTTGCGTGTTTTAAAAATTGCCGTTAAATCAAACATTGCACGTAATCTGTATGATGCTTCTGCTTTTTGGCGTGTAAACAATGAGGTGAATAATTCTTTTCAAAAAGCGGTTGAGGTAATTCAAAATGATGTATTGTTTGATGTGCTTTTTGCAAAAGATGTTCCGCAAAAAGGCAAGAAGAAGTTGAGCGAAAAAGAAAAGAGAGAATTGGAGCGCTGGAGAAGTTTGTCGGATAATTAAACTGCGGTTTATTTCTTTAAGATGTAAAAACAGTGATTATGAAAATTGGCTTCAATTGTTACCTTTGGCGCACTTTGGATTTAATATAAAAAAACGAATAGAAATGGCTGAAAAAGCAACGCTTAGTTACAACGGAAAAAATTACGAGTTCCCTGTTATTACAGGAACAGAAAATGAAAGCGCGATTGAAATCGGCAAGTTGCGTGCGCAGTCGGGTTTGGTAACTTTTGATGAAGGTTACAGAAATACCGGAAGCACCGTAAGCAATATTACTTTTTTGGATGGCGAGTTGGGCGTGTTGCGTTATCGCGGCTACAACATCGAAGACCTTGCAGAGAAGGCTTCTTTTTTGGAAGTTTCTTATTTGTTGCTTTATGGCGAATTGCCTACCGCTACTCAGTTAGCTGACTTTGAAAAGCAAATCACCGCGCATACTTTGGTGCATGATAATCTGGTGAAAGTGTTTGAAGTGTTTCCTACGGGTTCGCACCCGATGGGGCAATTGATGACGATGATTTCTGCATTGTCATCTTTCTATCCCGATTCATTGAATCCAAACACCAACCCCGAGCAAACAAATCTTACCATCATTCGTTTGCTGGCTAAAATGCCTACAATCTGCGCCATGATTCAGAAGAAAGGCAAAGGGCATCCGGTGTTGTATCCGCAGAATAAATACGACTACGTTACCAATTTCCTGTACATGACTTTTGGTAATGTTACTGAAGAATTTATCGCAGACCCTGTGGTTGTAGATGCAATGAATAAATTATTGTTTCTTCATGCTGACCATGAGCAAAACTGCTCTACTGCTTCTGTTAGAATTGTG
Source organism: uncultured Chitinophagaceae bacterium (assembly GCA_964605875.1). Taxonomy (GTDB): domain Bacteria; phylum Bacteroidota; class Bacteroidia; order Chitinophagales; family LD1; genus UBA7692. Next base: position 11,563 of record CAZSEG010000063.1, on the reverse strand, counting down.
GGGTCATCTCATGCAAACTTGTATGCTTCAATCGGTGCAGGCGTTGCAGCGCTTTGGGGACCGCGACACGGTGGCGCAAACCAAGAGGTGTTGGAAATGTTGGAAGACATTCGCGATAACGGTAATGGCGATGTAAAGAAAGCTATTGCGGAAGCAAAAGATAAAAAGCGTTTATTGTTTGGTTTCGGGCATCGCGTGTATAAAAACTTTGA
>CAZSEG010000063.1:8883-11341 GCA_964605875.1 uncultured Chitinophagaceae bacterium | reverse complement strand
CAAGAGCGAAAATCATCAAAGCGGCTTGCGATAATATATTGAACAAATTAGGAGTTAATGACCCGTTGTTGGCAATTGCAAAAGAGTTGGAAGAAGCAGCTTTGAACGACCCTTATTTCATTGAAAGAAAATTGTATCCAAACGTAGATTTCTACTCAGGAATTATTTACAAAGCATTGGGCTTTCCAACGCCAATGTTCACGGTGTTGTTTGCACTTGGCAGGTTGCCCGGTTGGATTTCTCAATGGAAAGAAATGCGCGAAAAGAACGAAGACATCGGTCGCCCGCGCCAAATCTACAATGGTCATGCACAAAGACCATTTGTCAGTTTGAAAGACAGAAAATAAAGCATTAAGCGATTCTATAAGCAAAGCCTCAATGATTTTCATTGGGGCTTTTTTGTTTCATAATTGTGGTGAAGAATTATTTTGTTCAAAATTCTTGAACTTTAAATTGCTTACTATTTTATCTAGCAAAAAATAAAATCAAACTTTGTTGAAAACAGTTATGGTTTTCACAATTCCTTCTATTACATTTGTTCTTCATTAACTAAACAACAAAATACAATGAAGAAAATTTTTACGCTTTTGGCTGCGGGCTTTTTTGCAGCTTCTACTGTTGCTCAAGTGTGTACACCCGGTCAATTGACTGAAGACAGGTTTATACCAAGCCCCGATACCACAGCTTGTATAGAAAGAAATGTTGCTTACAATCAGGTATTCAGGGTTAGAATCCCGACATCAGCGAGTGGACAAACAATTTCGTACATGAAAGTTGACAGCGTAACCAATCTGCCGGCAGGCTTAACTGCCGAGATGAACAAGCCTTGGGGAACGCAGTATGTTGCCGGAGAAACCGGTTGCGTACTTTTATCGGGAACAACCAATGCTCCTGCCGGGCAATATCGTTTGGGGCTTTATGTAAAGTTGAAAGTTCAAGCTCTTCCTGAGTTGCCGGGCGACTTATATGTGATTGCAAGCGCAAATGGAGCAGAGGACGCACACAAGTATATTATCTACTTGGGACTTACTGAATCAACCGGTACTTGCCCTTGCAACGACACAACAGGACAGTTACCAGTAGGCAGCTTCAAAGCCTATGATGGAACTGAAGAACAGTGCGCTTACCGCGCAACACCCGGCACTACGGGCATTTCTGACATCAACAGCGTTGTAAGCGGTTTGAACATTGTTCCAAATCCTTTCAGCAGCAATGCAACTGTGGAGTTCAATGCAGAAGTTGCAGGAACTTACACTGCGCGCATCACCAACATTATCGGTAAAGAAGTTATGCGTAAATCAGCCGATGTAACTATTGGCGCAAACAGCATCAACATCAGCAGAAATGATTTGGCGGCAGGTGTTTATTTCTTCTCGTTAAGCGATGGAAAAAGCCTTGTAACCAAGCGTTTTGTTATTGAATAATTGTTGATAAAAATATACAGAAGAGCCTTCCAAGTTTGGAAGGCTTTTTTGTTTTCGGATGTTCCGATTAGGTTTGTCGCTTATTCACTAATCAAAACAAACACAGAATGAAAAAATTAACTTTTACACTTTTAGCTTCATTAGCTTTTTCAATGGGCGTTCATGCGCAGTCATTACCTTGCGGCACTTCGGGCGCGGCAGCTTGCAGCGCGGGCACAGCATTAAGTTACAATGGCTTTGAATTTTACAATGATTTAGAATGTTTTGAAAGTGGCGTTCAAAATGAAGTTGTTATTCGCTTTAAAAACTTTACGAGCCTGACCATTCCCGGCACAGGCGCGGTAACGGTTTACTATCTGAAAATTGATTCTCTCTTAAATCTGCCTTGCGGACTTTGTTGGGAAAGCAACAAACAAGGTGATGTATTTGCGGGTGGCGAATCGGGTTGCATAAAAATTAAAGGTTTAACTACCGACCAAGTTGGTCAATACAAAATAGGCTTAGTCGTAAGAGCGCAAATACAAACTGCAAATCCGCAAAACCCGCAATACAACCCGCAATCTTTAATTTCTGTTCCGGGTGATTTTGAAGATTATGAAAATGATATTGAAAACATAAGACTTTACATTCGTGTGAAAGTAAACGGAAGTTCAACCTGTGCTGATGCAGATTCTACTGCGGCATCAAAAGTGGCGGCTAATGCCTGCGCAAGTGTTGGCATCAATGAAACTGTTTCATCGTTTTCAAGCATCAGCATCACGCCTTCACCGTTCAACAGTAATGCGGTTGTAAACTTCACATCCGAAGAAACAGGCGATGCTTCAATTGCAATTACAGACATCACAGGCAAAACTGTTTTAGTTAATCACGTAGCGATTAACTCTGGCAATAATTCAATAAACATCGAGCGCGGCAATCTTTCTGCGGGCTTGTATATTCTTTCAATTACCAAAGGAAAATCTGTTGCCACAAAACGTTTTTCAATTATTGACTAAGCGTTTCTGTTCATAACTTTTCGTAAACAAGCCTGCAAA
>CAZSEG010000063.1:0-8873 GCA_964605875.1 uncultured Chitinophagaceae bacterium | reverse complement strand
CCTGCAAATTTTGCAGGCTTGTTTTGTTTTTGGAAATCCCTTTTCAAACAAAAAGATTCCAAATGAATTATATTTGCTTAAACTTATTTTAAAATGGAAACAAGCCTTAGAATAAAAGTGTCGGAATTAGACATTTACATACTTGAGAGTATCAAAGAACTTTTTAAAAAGGATAGTGAAATAACGCTTACAATTCAAAGTGCAACAGATTTTGGGCTTACAAAAAGCGAGAGTAAAAAAGAGTATTTCGCCAGACTTAAAAAGGCTATTAAAAATATTGAAGAGGGAAATGTTGTTTCATTTTCAGAGGGTGAATTGGATGAGTTAGTAATGAAACAACTCAAAAAATGAAACAGGTACTTTTTGAACAAAGTGCTTTTGATGACTTCTTTGATTGGGGAATTTATGACAAACAGAAGTTCATAAAAATTCACGACTTGATTAAAGACATTCTGCGAAATCCATTTTCAGGATTAGGAAAACCGGAAGCGTTAAAAGGAGATTTTAGAGGCTATTGGTCAAGGAGAATTGATGATAAGCACCGGTTGATTTACAAAACAACCAATGACGTTGTAACCATAGTTAGTTGTAAAGGTCATTATGGCAATAAATAGAATCATCGGGCATTGCATTAAATTTTGCAGGCTTGTTTTGTTTTTCGCCATTACTATTCTACTTTCGGAATCAATTAAAGAAACAGATAATGAGAACAATACAAAACTGGTTGGATGAATACGCGGTAAGTCATCAAAACCCGACAAACAAACTGGTGCATTTTTTATGTGTGCCGATAATATTTTTTACAGTGGTGGCGCTGTTTTACAGCATTCCGGTGCCGGGCGTTCCGCGCATTGGATTGATTGAAATAAATGTGGCGACAGTAGCATTGATTTTAGTTACGCTTTATTACCTGCGATTGTCATTTACGCTTGCTGTCGGTATGTTTTTGTTTTCGTTTTTATGCTTAATTATTTCAGACAATATAATGACATACACAGGCTCAAAAGGATATTTGGCATTAACCGCATTAGTGTTGTTTGTGTTGGCTTGGATTTTTCAGTTTTGGGGGCATAAAATAGAAGGCAAAAAACCTTCGTTCATTAAAGACTTGCAATTTCTGATGATAGGACCGGCTTGGATAATGAGTTTTATTTACAAAAAGATTGGCATTGCATATTAAACTTGATTCATAAAACTTTGTTTATTGTGGCGTTCAAAAAATGAACGCCTTTTTTAATCTCATCTATTAACTTCAACAATGTATCGTTCAACTGCCATTTTACTTTTAGCAATCGCTTTTTTATCAAACAATTTATCTGCGCAGGAAACGGATAACGAAATAAGAACCATAGTAACCAAAGTTTTAGAAACCGTGAAAAAAGCAAAAGGATACAGTTATGTGATGAAAGGCACAGAGCGTATTCCGCACAAAGCAGAATTTCGTGTAACCGAGATTTTAACCAAAGTAAATATCAGCCCCAAAAAGGTTTATACCAAAGTGTTGAGCAGCCCGAACAAAGGAACCGAAATGCTTTACGTTACGGGCGAGCGCGACAATAAAGTATTGGTGAAAGCGGGTATTTTGCCAAGCCTTAAACTTTCTCCGTTGAGCAGCCTTTTGACAAAAGAACAACATCATTGCGTGTTGAGTTCCGGCTTTTTATTTTTCCATAAATTAGTTTCGGAAGGCTTGAAACGTGCGGATGCAAAGAATGAATTTAATACAGTTTTTAAGTTGGCAGGAGAAGTGATTTTTGACGGCAAAAAATGCTATAAACTTACTATTGAAGATCCAACTTATGAGCTTGTAACATACAAAGCTGTAAAAGGCGATAATCCATATACGCTTTCGCAAAAACTGTTGGTTCCCGAGTTTTCAATTCAGGAAAATAATAACATCAAATACATTGATGATGATTTGGACGGAAAGACAATAAAAATTCCAACTTCTTATGCTAAAAAGAGTGTGATTTATATTGACAAAAATACCTTTTATCCTGTCTATCAGGAAATGACAGACGGTAAAGGCATTTTTGAAAAATATGAATTTACCAACCTGAAAATCAATCCTGCTTTTGCCGACAATGAGTTTACCAACGAATTTGGTGAATATAATTTTTAGGCTGAAACAGCCCTACTCTTTTTCATTCAATGCCATCACCATGCGCATTTCTCCGTAGGTGTATTCATTGTTTAGAATTATCATCACTTCGCCTAAAGTTTTTTGAGGATTATCTTTTAATGCCTGCTGTATTTTTTCAACTCTTTCTGCGGGCATTATGCTTTGTATTTCTACCAAGCCTGCGGTAATAAGCCGCGCAAAATGACTTTGAACAGTACCGACTGTAAGACCTCTTTCTGCGACAATTTCTTCTATTGTTTTTCCTGCATTGTGAAGGCTGTAAGTAACCTGATAGGTTTCTCCTTTTACTTTCTTCTTCTTTTCCGGTGCTTCAACAACAGTTTGCGCAAGCGTTACGCGCCATCGCAAATCAAAATTTTGCAGCCATTTTTCTTTTGTAAAAAAGTCTTTTTCCACTACGGAATGTGCCATCACCATTGCCTTGTAAATATCTTTCAAACGGTTCAGCAGCAAAGCGTCTAACTCTTCCAACTCATTGGTGTAGGCTTTTGCACCTTTGGTTTGCGCCATTTTCTTTTTGTGTAAAAAGACATTGCCGCACAGGTCTTTTAAAGGCGTATCGAAGTAGGTTTTTGCAGCTTCTAATCGCTTGGAAATATGCTCAAACTTTACTTCGGGTTCATTGAAAAGATGGATGAGCTGATTGCGGAATTTTGCGGCAGTATCGCTGATGGAAGTCAGCTTATCATACTGCGATTCTGCCCATTCCAAGTGTTGTTGTTTTTCAGATTGTGTGTCGTCTTTATTGTAGCTTGCCAAATGATTTTGCCACTCTCTCATCAAAAACGAAAAATCAAAAACTGCAATGCTGTAATCTCTTAAATATTCAAAAGTGGATTCCTCCAAAAGTTCGGTGGGTTCGCCTTGCCGGTGCTTGGTGTCTTCAAAGCGAATTACCTGTTCGTTGTTGTCAATTCCCTGTCTGCCAAATGGCGAACTCAACACCAAGCCGTCCAAGCCCGTAAGCCGCGATAATGCAACATAAGCCTGACCTGCGGCAAACACGTTGCGCACATCAATAATCGCTTTTTCAAAGGTTAAACCCTGACTTTTGTGAATGGTAATTGCCCATGCCAAACGCAAAGGATACTGGCGGTACACACCCAATACTTCTTCCTTTATTTCGCGGGTATTTTCATCCACATTGTAGCGGATGTTTTGCCATTCGTATTTGTCCACCACAATGCTTGCGGTATCGGTTTTTACAACAATTTTATCTTCGGTTAAATTTTCAATTACACCAATTTTTCCATTGAAAAATCTGCCCTGACCAGAGATGTCATTTTTGATAAACATCACCTGCGCACCTTTCTTTAGCACAATTCTTTTTTCAACAGGAATCATGTTGTCGGGGTATTCATTTTCTATCACTGCTTCATAAGCAAAAGAGGTTTCATACAATCCGCTTAACTCGCGTTGGTTGATTTCGTCTGCAAGGCGATTGTGCGTAGTAAGAGTGATGTAACCCTCGTCAGGCACGGGTTTGAAGTCCGGCTTGTAATAATCATTCAACACTTCGGCATCATCATTTGTAATTTGATTGTAGCGAAGATTGTTGAGTATATTGGTGAAATTCTTATCCTTCTGACGATAAATTTTATCTAACTCAATGTATATCGGTTGGGCATCGCGCAGCACGAGTGCATCGAAAAAGAACGGACTGTTGTAATAGTCTTGCAGCAGTTCCCATTCTTCCTTTTTGATAACGGGAGGCAATTGCAATAAATCGCCAATAAACAACACCTGCAAGCCGCCAAAAGGCACACGCCTTCTGCGAATGCTTTGCAGCATAAAATCAACAGCATCCAAAATATCGGCACGTAGCATACTCACTTCATCAATAATGAGCAATTCGGCTTCTTTGATGGTTTGACGTTTGATGTCGCTCATACGCAGGTGGCGCAGTATGGTGGACTTGGTTTCAAACTTTACAGAATCGTTGGCAATAAAATCTTTGTGTGCGGGCAAGAATCCGCCAAGCGGCAACTGAAATTGCGAGTGCAGCGTAACTCCGCCTGCATTGAGCGCGGCAATGCCTGTGGGCGCGGCAACAATAGTTTTTTTGTGGGTGGTTGCAATGATGTGTTTTAAGAAAGTGGTTTTGCCCGTGCCTGCTTTTCCCGTCAAAAAAATATTGCGGTTGGTATGATTTACAAACTGCTCGGCAATTTGTGCGGGCGTGTATTGAAATGCTGACATGAGCGGGTGAAAATATTGATTGGATGTAATATAGGGCTATAAAATTTGTTTTACATCAACTGTTCCATCAAAGATTTACTTGTTTCAAATCTCTTTCCTTAGCCTGCTTTTTAGGGTCTTTCATAAGGCTGACTCCAACCGTAAAATGAAGGTGCATTGGTAAGCGGTAGAATACATAGTAGTTGCCAACTTCTCGCGGAAATTCAACTCTGCCATATTCTCCAAAATCAGACCATCCTCTTTTGTAGCCTGTTCCTATTTCTCCTTGTACAGAAACCATTCCTTGTTTTAGCGAAGCACCCAAAAGGAAAGCTAAAGAAGTATGTAGAAGGTGAGGTTGATACTTATATTGTGTTCCTCCAATGAGATAGAATTCGTTTTTTCCGGCAATTGCCGTGTAACCTGCGGCAGTTGCAGACAAGCCAATAAATGGCTTTGCTTTTAATGAGTTTTTATTAAAGTAATATCTGTATGCAATACCACCACCTCCTCCGCAATACAGTTTGTTTTGTCTGGTTCCGCTCGGGTCTCCAACTATATTAAATAGTTTAAATGGAAAGTTTGGAATTGCTGCATATACTATCGGCTCTATGGTGTGATTTTTATTTGTAAGAGGAATTTCATATCCGAAACGCAATTCACTTGTAAGATGGAAGTAGGAAAGCACAAAATTGGTAGGATACATTTTGGGTTGTGCCATGCCTTTAAAAACACAAAAAGCGATAAGAAAAAGTAAGCGAATTTTCAATGGTTACCTTTTAAGTTTTAAGTAAAAATCTCTTACTTCAAGTTTAGTGCTATCCGTCCACCAATTTGGAGTCTGAGAAATTTTAAAGCCTCTTGTATCATTGAATAAACTGCTGCTGATATATCCTGTTCCTGTGTAGAAATCGCCATTGATTAAAGATGTTGCTGATGATGTTTGCGGTGGGTTGTTGTTACCACTAAAACATGGAGTTGAAAATTGAATGGTATGTTTAGCAGAATCACCAATTTCATAAACTTCAATCAATGTCAGCCTATCACCATTTTTTAAAATCTCAACTCTGCCGTTTGATAGTGTTATGGTTTCGCTTTTGTTGGTTTTGATTATTAACGAATCAACTTGCCATTCTTTGCTGTGTTTGTGCAAAATGTTGTTCGTTAAAACGCCAAATGTGCAATCATCTGTTTCCTGCAAACAGGAAGAGATAAGAAGCATTAAATAGAGTGCGAAAACAAGCCGAATCATTTGTCGAATTTAATAACTATTAAGAAGGTCGCCAAACAAACCGTTTTGAACAGAAAATCACCAAACTAAATCGCATCACCTACTCCACCATCTTCAAAAATTCTTCTTCACTTAAAACCGTAATTGATGGAATCTTTTTTGCCTTGGCGAGCTTGCTGCCGGCATCTTCGCCTACTACCAGAAAGTTGAGATTGGCGGAAACACCACTCAGCAATTTGCCGCCATTTTCTTCTACCAATTCTTTGGCGCGGTCGCGGGTAAAGCGTTGCAGGCTTCCTGTAAAAAGAAAAGTGTTGCCGCCAAGTTTATTGTTCTTGGAAGTGCCATCCTGCGGGCGATTGGCAAGGTTTAAGCCTGCCGCTTCCAATTGTTTAATAAGATGAATGTTGCCTTCGTGCTGAAAGAACTCGAAGATGGTTTTGGCAACTTTGGGACCAATACCTTCTATAGAAGTAAGCTGCTCAACATTCCATTCGGTAAGCTGCAAAAGATGTTCGATATGCGAGGCAATATCTTTGGAGGTAGTAACGCCAACGTGCCTTATTCCAAGCGCATTCAGCAATCGCCACAACGGACGGCTTTTAGAATTTTCAATTCCGGTGCGCAGGTTGATAATACTCTTTTCACCCCAGCCTTCCAGCGTTTGAATTTCGTTATATGGCAGTTGATAAATGTCGTCAATTGACTGAATGAATTTGCGCTGAATAAAATCAATCACAATGCTTCTGCCAAGTCCGTCAATATCCATGCAATCTTTGCTTACAAAGTGGATGGTGCGCTCTTCGATTTGCGCGGGACATTCGGCATTGTCGCAACGCCACACCACTTCTTCTTCGGGCTTTGCGAGTGTTTCGTTGCAGCTTGGGCAAGTGCGCGGAAAGTCAATTTTCTTTTCATCGCCTGTGCGCAACGCTTCCACAACACCTACAATGTATGGAATTACTTCGCCTGCCCTTTCCACAATCACCGTGTCGTTGATGCGAATGTCTTTTTCCAGAATAAAATCTTCGTTGTGCAGAGAGATGGAAGAAATGGTAACGCCCGCCAATGGCACGGGCGCAATTTTGGCAACGGGTGTTACGGCTCCTGTTCTGCCTACCTGAAATTCGACATTCAGCAATTTTGACTGCGCTTGCTTTGCTGCAAACTTGTAGGCAATTGCCCAGCGCGGATGATGCGAAGTGCTGCCGCATTGCTGTTGCTGTTGCAGCGAATTTACCTTCACCACCATGCCATCCGTTTCAATGGGAAAGGTGTATCGCTTTTCGTCCCACAGATGAATGAAATCAGTAACTTGTTGATGCCCGCGACATACTTTCAAATCGTTCAACGGTGTTTTAAAACCACATTCGTAAAGCATTTTGATATTATCAGAATGTGATTGCAACTTGTTACCCATCAGGTTGTTTCCGGCAATGTCTGTTGCATAACTTACGTGATACAAAATAGCTTCCAATCCACGCGATGCAGCTTCGCGCGGGTCTTTCATGCGCAGTGAGCCGCTGGCAGTGTTGCGCGCATTCTGAAAAGTTTTTTCGCCCAATGTTGCGCGCGCTTCATTTACTTTTTCAAAGGTTTGTTTGGTGATAATTACTTCACCACGCAGCTCAATTTTATGAATGCCGTACTTTGAAAATGCTGCACTTAGCGGAATAGAATTTAAAGCGCGGGCATTGTTTGTAATGTCTTCACCCATCACACCATCACCGCGCGTTGCTGCACGAATCAACTGGTCGTTTTCATACACCAAAGCAATACTTGCACCGTCAAACTTCGGCTCTACGCAATAATCAATGTCGGCAGCGCGGGTAAGGTCGCGCACTTTGCGGTCAAAGTCCGTTATATCGGCAGCGTTGTATGAATTATCCAAAGACAACATTGCGGCTAAATGCTGCACGGGTTCAAAGTATTCGCTTAAACCAAGTGCCACACGCTGCGTGGGCGAATCGGAGGTTACAAGCGCAGGATTGTTGGTTTCGAGCGCAACTAATTTTTTGAATAAAATATCATAAGTAAAATCTGTAACCAGCGGCTCGCTCAATACATAATACCGCCAGTCGTGATAGCGCAAAACTTTACGCAATTGCTCAATATCATTTACCGAAAGTTCAGTGTTTGTAAAAGCTGTGGTGGCGTTGTTTAACGCTTCAATTTCGTGTGGTGAAAACATGGGCGAAAGATATACAATAAGGCTATAAACATAGTTGAGAGTTGAGAGTTGAAAGTTGAGAGGTTGTTTGCGTAAGCAAATATTCTGTGTGAAATATTTATATGGCAAAAACAAGAACTCACGTTAAAACACTTCCTTTGCAATTCTAAAATATTATCAAATTGAATCTTCCGTCTTTTCAAAATATAGATACGGCAGCGGTTTACAAAATAGCCGTTGATGCAGGAACGGCAATACTTTCCGTTTATGAAACTGCATTTACGGTTGAACAAAAAGCGGATAAAAGTCCGCTGACGGAAGCCGACAAGCAATCGCATAATATTATAGAAAAGAGGTTGTTGAATTTATATCCAAACATTCCTGTGCTTTCGGAAGAATCGGCAAGTGTGGAATATGAAGTGCGCAAAAAGTGGAAGCGGTTTTGGCTGGTTGATCCGCTTGACGGCACAAAAGAATTTATCAAACGCAACGGAGATTTTACGGTAAACGTTGCATTGATTGAAAACGGAAAACCAATATTTGGCGTGGTTTATGTGCCTGTTTCAGCAATTGGTTTTGTGGGTATTTCGGGTGTCGGTGCGTTCAAAATTGCAGCAGGAATTACGGAAAAAATTATTTCAAAAAAGAATGAAAACACCAACTTGGTTCGTGTGGTAGCAAGCCGTTCACATCTTTCTGCCGAAACACTTGATTTTATCAATAAGCTAAAAGATGAAGGAAAGCATGTTGTGCTGACATCTCGCGGCAGCTCTCTGAAACTTTGCATGATTGCAGAAGGCGTTGCCGATGTTTATCCGCGCTTTGCGCCAACAATGGAATGGGACACCGCAGCCGCGCAGGCAGTGGTGGAAGCCGCAGGGAAAAGTGTATTGTCCTTTCCAACATTGCAGCCATTGCAATACAACAAAGCGAATTTGCTGAATACTTGGTTTATTGTACAGTAGCTGTTATTGGTTGAGCGTTGGGTGTTGAGAGGTTAGCGATTGAACGCGAAAAAACCTTTCGTGTACGTTCATTATCGCAAAAAAGTTTCATTACCGAGTTTTAAAACTATTGTTTTAAAACTCACTTTTAATTGATTATCAATATTTTATATTTTTTGAAAGGCGATATTTTGATTCAACAAAACT
>CAZSEG010000062.1:5266-17590 GCA_964605875.1 uncultured Chitinophagaceae bacterium | reverse complement strand
AAGGTCCGAAACCGTTTGCAGGATTTACGCTTAAAGCTCCGTTAGTGCCTCCGTTGCATGGTGGTGGCGTTAATGTAGGCGTTAATGTAATTGGATTGCGAACCTGAATTTGTCTGGTAGCTGTGGAAGAGCAGCCGTTAAAGTCAGTTACGGTTAGTGTTGCAGTATAATTTCCGGCTGCGGCATATTTGTGTTTAACGTTTGCATTTGCAAAAGTCGGATTATTGTTTACTAATGTTGCGCCATCGCCAAAATTCCATGAAAGACTTTGATACTGCGCTAAAGATGCCTGAAAACAAGGATTTACAAATTCAAAATCGGTAGTATCTCCCAAACAAACCTTTCCGTTATCATCCACAAAAAAATCAATAAACAAATCGTATTGAAAATTGCTGTAGTAACAATCCTCCTGAGATTTGTTGTAGAAACCGAAACGCCCCGGTTTATAGCAATCGGGATGGTCAAAAATTAAATTGCCATCAACATAAATTTGCGCTCTTGTGTAAGTAAGCCTTAGCTCGAAGGCGTGATTGAAATTTCTAACCCATCCCGGTCCGCCAAATGTGTTAGCAACAACGGTAAATTCTGCCGTATTTTGGTGGTTGTTGAACGGTGCATAATTAGTTACTGTGCCAAATATTCTGTTTAGCGACATTCCTCTTGGTGCAGCACCTTGAAAGTCTTGCTTCCAGTCAAAAAGCCAGCAGTCGAAATCATTAGTTATTCCCATCGGGTTAAGAAAACTGAAAACAAAACCCATCCAGTCATCATCGCTATCGGTACTTCTGAAATTGCCCGTAACTTTTACGTTCATCAAATCAAATGGAGAAATAAAATAGGTATTATCTCCATTGACAGTTTGCCGCACCTGAGCCCCCCCGCTCTGAACAACCCAGTTACCATTACCGGGGTTTCCCGCTTTTGACCATGTATTAAAGTCAACGTTTGTAACGCATTGTGCAAAGGTTTGTGATGAGAGTGTTAAAACGGATGCAAATGCGAGTAGAATTTTTTTCATAAGTTGAATATGTCAGATAATGTGTGAAATCAAATATGGTTTTTACTTTCCGAAACTGTGTGTAATTAAGATTGATTATTTAACAACCTGAGTTGCATTCTCCTTGAAAGTTCAGAACCCTAAACATACAAAATTTATTTTGCAAAATTGTTTAAAATCTTCTGTTTCGGTTCAAGTAATTTTATCGCTGTTGTTTGACTGATTCATATAAGATGCTGATACCCAACTACTCGTGTGGACACAGATACTACGCGGCAGGTGTTTGATGACAGGCATCTTAAACTCTTGCAAAAAAAATATTTGGGGGTAAATGCAGAATAACTATATTCGCGCCTCCAAAAACAATAAAAGAATATGCTAATAGTTGACGCTCGCGAATCTGAAAGTATTGACCGCGCTCTCAAAAAGTACAAAAAGAAATTTGAAAAAGCCGGCATTTTGCGCGAATTGCGCGACCGTCAGGTTTTCACAAAGAAAAGTGTAACCCGCAGAAATCAGGTTATCCGCGCGGCTTACCACGAAAAAATTAAACGCGAAGAATTAGGTTAAGCTTGGGTTTGTAAATATTAAAAGCCCGTTGAGTTTAACTCAACGGGCTTTTCTGTATGGGCAATTCGCAGGATGCTTTTTTGTTATACTTTTTAAAATCTATGTTTGTAATGATAAAGAGTAACAGATTCATCTGACCGCATAGTACACCATTGATTTGAAAATCGGTCTATGTATCTATGTGGTTAAATATGGTTTGTGTCCACACGGTGATATAAAACCAAAAAGGCTGTCTCGAACCGAGACAGCCTTTTTTATGCTAAACCTTTTGTGAATATTATTCAGCAGCAGGCTCTGTGGTAGCGGTATTTGTTTCAGTTGCAGGTGTTTCAACATCAGCAGTTTTTTTCTTAGCTGTACCTGCTCTTCTTGTTTTCTTCTTAGGCTCTGCGCTTGTAGAAGTGTTTTTGTTTTGCGTGTAGATTTCATTGAAATCCACCAACTCAATCAAAGCCATTTCAGCAGCATCACCGGGGCGAAAACCCGTTTTGATAATGCGCGTGTAACCACCCGGACGGTTAGCGATTTTTCCAGCCACAGTTCCGAACAATTCTTTCACCGCTTCTTTGCTTCTCAAAGAACTGAAAGCCAATCTGCGTGAATGTGTAGAATCTGTTTTAGCTTTCGTAATCAAAGGTTCAATAAAACCTCTCAACGCTTTAGCTTTTGCTACGGTTGTAAAAATGCGCTTATGCTCAATTAAAGAACCCGCAAGATTCATCATCAATGCGTGACGGTGAGCCGTTTTTCTGCCGAGATTATTTACTTTATCTCCGTGTCTCATTACTTTATCTTTTTAAAAGTTGTATTATTTTATTTCAGTGAAGTTATTACGCTTCGTCCAATTTGTATTTGCTCAAATCCATACCAAAGCTCAAACCTTTTTCGTGTAACAAGGCTTCGATTTCCACCAAGCTCTTTTTACCGAAGTTGCGGAACTTCAACAAATCGTTTGTGTTGAAAGAAACCAATTCTTCGAGGCTGTTGATTTTAGCGGCTTTCAGGCAGTTGAACGCGCGAACGCTCAAATCCAAATCTTCCAAAGGTGTTTTCAACAATTTACGCAAGTGAAGCGCCTGCTCATCCACTACATCGTTTTCAACCTGAACAGGAGCATCAAAAGCAATATGCTCATCTGTAATCAACATCATGTGCTGAATCAAAATACGCGATGCTTCTTTCAATGCTTCTTCGGGATGCGCTGTGCCGTCAGTAGAAATATCCAAAACTAATTTTTCAAAATCCACACGTTGCTCAACACGGTATGGTTCAACACTGTATTTTACGTTTCTGATTGGCGTGTAGATAGAGTCAATGGCGATAAAGCCGATTGGCAATTCTTTCACGTTATTTTCGTCAGCAGCAACATAACCGCGCCCTTTAGAAACAGTTAACTCTAACTCTAAGGTTACTGATGGTTCCAAGTTGCAGATTACCAATTCAGGATTCATTATCTGATAAACACTTGTGTGCTTTTCAATAGCTCCCGCTTTAAAAGTATCGGAACCTTTAATGGAAATATAAATTTTATCGCTTTGCGATTCATCATCCATTACCTTTTTCAAGCGAACCTGTTTCAAGTTCAGCACGATTTCGGTAACGTCTTCGATTACGCCTTTAATGGTTGAAAATTCATGATCAACACCGGAGATTTTTAAGCCTGAAACGGCATACCCTTCCAAAGAAGATAAAAGCACTCTGCGCAAAGCGTTTCCGATAGTTACGCCAAAGCCCGGCTCTAAAGGTTTAAACTCGAAAGTTCCTTCAAAATCAGTTGCTTTTTGAAGAGATATTTTGTCCGGTTTTTGAAATGTTAGAAGACCCATACGAATGATTGGTTTTTACAATAAGGGCTGCAAAAGTAGTATAATCCGATAAATCAGCAAATATTTAATTGTCTAAATTCTTTAAAGTAATTTAAACATGAGCAATCAATGCGGCTCTGCCGCGTGTTGCTCCTCCGATGCCATGAAAGGTTTCTTAGGTTTGTGGTTCGGGTCTTCTTCGTGAAGAATGAAATCTTCAATCTGTTCAGCTCCCAAACGTTTTGCGCGGATTATTTTGTCTTTATCCAGAATATAAATCTGCGGAGTGCTTTGAATATCCCACTCGTAGCGGAAATTGCTTTGGCGGTACGGGTCGGCAACATTTATCCAATTCAAACCTTTTTCGCGGATAAAAGAAGTCCAGTCATCCAACTTTTCTTTACCCATTATTGCCGGAGCAACAACTTCAACATTTACACCTGCTTTTTTTAAATTGTGATAGGCTTCCAACAAAACAGGAACTTCTTTTTTGCAATGTCCGCAATCAGGGTCCCAAAAGCACAGTACAGTGTATTTATTCGGAAGGTTGTATAAGGTGTAAAACTTCTTCAAAGTTGAATCAGCCAATGTGAAGTTTTGCGCTTTTTTGCCAATCAGCAACGGTTCAAGAATTGCGCCTCTTTCATTGATTTTTGAAAGCTGGGCAGAATCAACCCAGGGCGCAAAACCTTTTGAATAATAGTTCTTTACCAAATGAACATACACTGCATCCATACCCATGATTTTCGCATTTGCCATATTGTTGAGAAAATACACCAGCATATATTTGAAAATGTCGCCATCAGGATTGGCTTTTGCTAATACTTCATCAGAGGCAGCAATCAAAGAATCGGGAATTTGAACCACAGTTTTGGTAAAAAACTGCTTCAATTTATTGTGGAAGATTGGCGTGCGCAAAAGGCGGTCGTCATTCAAATCCAAGTTATCCCAATAGTGCGATTTGTACCAACGCCATTGGAAAGTAGAGTCAATTATTTTACCGGTTTCATCGCGTGGAAAATCAGGCACTTCGGGGTCTTTCATTGCCTTGATAAGTTTTGCGTAAAACAATTGAGGATGCTCGCGCACAATCGCTTCGCGTTTACCTTTTACATCTGCATCCACTTTTTTGAGTTCTTCTTTAAGTTTCTCTGTGGTTTCAGGATTTGGTGAAGCCTTGATGATGTTATTTATAGAATCAGAAAACTTCCTCATTTTATTGAGGTACAACATATCATCATAGAAGAGCTTATTTTCTACTGAGCCTGTTATTTTCATTTTGCCTGCAAGCTCGCCCGAATCTGTTTCCATTTGAAAAGAAGGTTCACTCATAATTACTTCAAAATACCTGTTACCCAATTTTGGAAAAACAGCTAAGTAGATTCCTCCCGGCAATGCAGTATCGGCTTTAACATGAAACAATCCTTTTGCATCAGAGTAGATTGTGTCCTTCACATATTGCTTATCACCGCTATAAAAAGCGAGAATCATTTCGCTTTTTTCCAAGCCGTGAACTGTCAGCTTAATGTTTGTAGATACTTGTGTTTTTGCGGGTTTGGGTTGCGAGAATGAAATAATTGAGCATAGAAATGCCGTTGATAGTAATGTTATTTTCTTCATACAAATTTTTCTGTTGCGAATGTATTGTTCTCTATGATGCAAATGAGCAGAGAAGGCTGCATTTAGGCAGTTAATTTTTGTTAGTCATGTTAGGTTAAGATAAAATAAAAAGCCCCGCATTTAATTGCGAGGCTCTTTATTTGTTTGCTCAAAACTGATTACTCAGCCGGTGTTGCAGCAGCAGTAGAGTCAGCAACAGGAGCAACTTCTTCAGCAGCAGGTGCTGCTTCTTCGGTTGTTGTTGCAGTTTCTTCAGTTGGAGTTTCCTCAGTTGCCGGTGCGTTGTTGTTGCATGATGCTAAAGCTAATGTAGCTACGGCAACAAAGGCGAAAAATACTTTTTTCATTTGCTTTTTGTTTTTGAAATTTTAGTTAAAAAAGACGTGCAAAGATAATGCAGGAAATATTGAATTTACCAAAAAAATGTAAAAAATATTTTTACTTCTCTCTGAACACAATATTTATCGGTACGCCTTCAAAGTCGAATTTATCGCGCAATTTATTCTCCAAATAGTTGCGGTAGTTATCTTTTACGTACTTCGGATGATTGGCAAAAAACGCGAAAGTTGGCGTTCCTGTTGGTAATTGGGTTACATATTTTATCGAAACCAATCTGCCGCTGTTGGGTGGCGGGGGATTTTTTTCAATCAACGGAATCATGATTTCATTCAGTTTCGAGGTGGTGATTTTACGTTTTTTGTTTTCGTAAACTTTTTCCACCAACTCTACCAATTGAAAAATTCTTTGCTTTTCCAATGCCGAAGTGAACAAAACCGGCACGTTATTAAACGGAGCTAACTTGTCTTTTATGGCATCTTCATAATGCTTCATGGTGTTGGTTTCTTTATTAGGAACCGCATCCCATTTGTTCAGCACCACGATAATGCCTCTGCGCTTTTTTACTGCAAGGCGATAGATGGCTAAATCTTGTTGCGTAACTCCTTCAAGTGCGTCAATCACAATTATTGCAATATCCGATTCATCCAGTGCTTTAATTGCGCGAATCACACTGTAAAATTCCAAGTTCTCCTGCACCTTCGATTTTTTGCGGATGCCTGCCGTATCTATCAGCAACATTTCTTTGCCGAATTTACTGTAACGCACGTGTACGCTATCGCGCGTGGTTCCGGCAATTGGCGTTACCACATTTCTTTCTTCGCCCAACAGCGCATTAACCAACGAACTTTTACCAACGTTGGGTTGCCCGACAATACAAACGCGCGGAATATCTTCTTCCTCTTTTTCCTCTTCCTGCGGAGGCATTTTGTCCACAACGGCATCCAGCAACTCGCCCGTTCCGCTGCCGCTGATGGACGAAAGAAAAAACACTTCCTTTAAACCCAAGCTGTAAAATTCAGGCGCGGCATATTGCCTTTCGGAATTATCTACCTTGTTTACAACAAGAAAAACGGGCTTTTGTGAACGCCTTAAAAGTGCCGCAAATTCATCATCCAAATCTGTAATGCCGCAGGTTACATCCACCACAAAAATAAGCAGGGATGCTTCTTCAATGGCAATCATCACCTGTTCGCGAATATGTTTTTCAAACACATCTTCGCTGCGTGGCACAAAGCCGCCTGTGTCAATCACATTGAACGTTCTTCCGTTCCATTCGGATTCGCCATAGATGCGGTCGCGGGTTACTCCGCTAACGTCATCCGTAATAGATTTCTTCTCGCCAACCAAGCGGTTGAACAAGGTACTTTTGCCCACATTCGGGCGACCGATAATTGCTATGGTGAAACTCACTTTTTACTTTTACTTTGAACTTATTTGGTTCAACAATTCAATCAACCCGTTTGTAGTAATGCTTTCTGTATCGCTTTTGTCGTAAATGGTAAGCAGATAAACAGTTTCAGCAAGAATTTTTACACAAGTAATAACTCTGCCACCTCCGCTTTTTCCTCTGTTTTTTGATTTTATATTTAATCTGATTTTATAGCAATCCTTTCCAAGCGCATCACCTTGAACCGGTTCTGTTTTTAAAGATTCCATCAACGCTTCTACATCTTCCTTTATTGACGGATACTTCTTTTTCAGACTTTTATAGTTCTTGTCAAAATCTGGAGTAACTACAATCTCAATCTTCATTCAGCAACGATTCAAGAGTTTTTAACTTCACTTTTCCTTTTTGATGAAGCTCAACTAATTGCAAACCGTCCTTTAATTCATCTTTCAGTTTGGCTTTAAATTTTTTGACTGCTTTCGATTTTTCTATCAACTTGATTAAATCATCCTGCTCCATTTTTTTTAATTGAAGCAACGCAGATTTCTGTAACAACTCAACTGTAACCGTTTTCATTTTCCCGAATTTAAACCCAACGAATATACAACTTATTTTAACGCAACATCATTTCAAAAAATTCCTGAAAATATCATTGCCTAATGCAAACACCATCAGGGTTAAAAGCAGCACCATTCCTACTGTTTGGGCATACTCCAGGAATTTATCGCTTGGTTTTTTGCCTGTAATCATTTCTATTAAAGTAAAAAGCGCATGACCGCCATCCAATGCAGGAATCGGCAGCACGTTCAACACGGCTAACATAATGGAAAGAAATGCCGTGAGATTCCAAAATGCAGTCCAGTCCCAAAGTTTTGGAAACAGTTGTGTGATGGTAATAAAACTGCCAACTTGCTTATAGCCTTTCACATCAGAATCAAAAATTAAACGGAATTGTTTCAGGTAATTAGAAAGAGTGCTTCCTGTTTTTTTCACGCCCGCAGGAATTGCCTGAAAGAAAGTGTATTCCTTAGTGCTGAGTGAAAAATAGTTGTCTAACGATTTTGCTGCAAAACCAATTGTGCCCGCTTCGGAAACAGTAACGGTAGTTTGAATAGTATCGCTGCCGCGCAATAAAGCAAGCGGAACGGTTTGAGTTTTATAGTTGCGCAGCTTTAAACGCAATTCATCAAAATAGGAAACAGGTTCGTTGTTGATGCCTACAATAAAGTCGCCATCTTTTGCGCCTGCTTTTTCAATGGAAGAGCCTTTTTGCACTGCGCCAATTTCTGCCGGAAATGCAATGCTGATAAAGCCTTCTCCTTTTCCTTCAACCAATGCTTTTGTAAGCGAGCGCGGCACAGTTACATCAACTGTTTCGCCATTTCTTTCTACTTGTAATGAAAGTGCATTATCCAATAATATAGTTGGCACAATAGAAGTAAAAGTTTCAAACTTTTTATCGTGGTCGTAGCCAACAATCTTATCGCCATTTTGTAAACCGATTTCACGCGCAAGCGAATCGGCAACAATGCCATATTTTGCGTTTTGAACAGACAGATATTGCTCGCCTTGTGTAAACAACAGCATGGCATAAATAAAGAAGGCAAGGATTACATTCACCGTAACTCCGCCAAGCATAATAATCAAACGTTGCCAAGCAGGTTTGCTGCGAAACTCCCACGGCTGTGGCGGCAGCTTCATCTGCTCTTTGTCCATGCTTTCGTCAATCATGCCGGCAATTTTTACGTAGCCGCCCAACGGCAACCAACCGATACCGTATTCTGTGTTACCGATTTTCTTTTTGAAAACAGAAAACCAAGGGTCGAAAAACAGGTAGAATTTTTCAACCTTAATCTTGAATAATTTTGCGGGGATAAAATGCCCAAGCTCGTGCAGCACAACAAGAATAGAAAGGCTTAGAACTAACTGGGCTATCTGAATAAGTACGTCCATTTAAAGTAAATTTTGAGAGAAGAATTTCCCTCCTCCTTTTTTGATTAGGCGGCAAATGTAAGCGAATTGGCTTGGCTTGGGTGCGGTTAGCGAATTTTATCACTATTTACACCAAAGCAATCTTTAGTATTTCACAAACCTTTTAGCAAGAATTTTATTGCCCGAACTTAGCTTCAATACATAAATTCCTGATGTAAGATTGCGAATATCTATTTCGGTTTTATTACCTGAAAACACAAGTGTTTGCTGCACTTTTCCATCCAATGAATAAACGTTTGCAGTTGCATTCTGCATGGTTTCATTAACCGAAACGACTATTGAATTTTGCGCAGGGTTTGGATAAAGACTGAGCGCAACATCTTTTGCTGTTTCTTTTATTGAAGTAGTGCAATCAGTTTTCAAACTGTCGAAAAAGAATTTTGCATTCAATATACAATATTGCGCGCAGTCTGTATGTGAAAGATTTCCATAATCGGTTTTAGTAAGATTTGGCGCATTGCCTGCGCTCCATGTATTGTAAGCAACCACAGTGTTTACGGGGCTTACCTGCTCATCGCCCGAGCAATAGTATAAGCGAATCGGAAACTGCGGAACCCAACCTTTTACAAGGTTATTATCTTTCAATGCCACTCTGAAAGGATGTAATGAATCGGCAAAAATTGCATCTACGATAGAATCTTTAAACATCTTTTTTGGCACGGGATTACACAATTGATTGATGCTGCCGATGCCAACATTTCCGGCATAAAATTTTGGAGGAAGCAATGAATCGTAAGGTGCTTTGAAAATGTCGGAAGGGTCATCAAAAAGATTGCCCAAAACGCTGTTGTAGCCTAATGTAAGAAAAGGAAGATAGCCGGGCGTGGCATACGCGCTGTCACTTTTCATCATGTCGTATTGCGCACCGTCAATATCGTAAGAGCCGCTCATCGGCACTGCTCCCGCAATCTGAAATTCGCTACCAAGATTTTGCTGAATTTCTTTTGCCGTTGCCGCAGTTACATAACCGCCTTGTGAATAGCCGAATAAAAATATTTGACCATTCAAGCCAACATTTTCTGTTGCGCTGATTTCGCGCGAAGCACGCAAAATATTTACCGAAGTATTAGCCTCGTGAAAAGCATGTTGATATGGATGAATTGGGATTTTGGGGTCTTTATCACCCATGCCCAAAAAGTCGGGAAGCGCGATGGCGTATCCCGTTGCAGCAAAGCCAACGCCTAATTCCCATTGCCCGCCCGTTAGCCTGCTGGCAACAACATTTGTATTGCTTTCGGTTCCGTGCGCCCACATTGCCAAAGGCACAGCACAATCAACATTTCGTGGCAGCACGATTGCGCCCGATGCCTGCACTAATGAATCGGGATGTTTATACGGTGTGCGATACAACACTTTAAAAACATCTACGCCATATTTTGTGCCAACAAAACCCGAAGGAATGCCGTTGGCATCTAAAACAGAATCTACCTGTGCTTTTGTATAAGATTTCAGTAGTGTGTAAGAAATTACTGTTTGGGCGGATAGGTTTGTGAAGGATACAATGAAAATAAAAAGTAATGTAAAGAAACGCATGAAGAATATTTTTGCCAATAATAAGAGATTGAAAACATATTGTTATGAAATTGTTGAGCAACTAAAAGATTTACAAACTTTTTAGCTTCAAAATTCTTGCAGCTTCCCACATTACAACGCCTGCGCTTACAGCAATATTCAAAGAATGTTTTGTGCCAAACTGCGGAATCTCCACACAATAATTGCTTTGCTGCACGGCTTGCTGATTTACTCCGTCCACTTCATTGCCAAAGATTAAAGCGAGTGGTTTGTCTAATATTTTTTGGAGATGATGCAGCGGCAAAGAATTTTCTGCCTGCTCTACCGAAGCAATTGTATAGCCTGCATTTTTCAACTCCTCAATTGCTTCCAAAACGGTATTGAAATATTTCCACTCCACAGTTTCGGTTGCGCCAAGTGCGGTCTTTTGAATATCGCGGTGAGGCGGAACACCCGTAATGCCGCAGAGGAAAATTTTTTGCACAGGAAAAGCATCGCAGGTGCGAAACACACTGCCTACATTCAGGTGGCTGCGAATGTTATCCAACACAACAACGATTTCCATTTTATCTGTATTGGAAAAATCTTCTTTGCTTAATCTGCCAAGCTCTTCGTTCAATAATTTGCGCATGATGCAAAAGAGTGAATTTTAGTTTTTAATTCGAGCCGCGAAAGTGCAATGACCGATAGAAAATGAAAAAAACATTCAAACGCATCAGGAATTTTATTTTGAAAACCATTATTGGTTTTTTCCTTCTGTCTATCGGTTTGGTAGTGCTGTATCGCTTTGTTCCTGTGCCTTGCACGCTGTTGATGATTCAGCGATGTGTGGAACAAAAGATAGACGGCAAAGATTTAAAACTTTCAAAAAAATGGGTGCGCGCAGCAAAGATTTCACCTAATATGCGCAAGGCAGTTATAGCTGCCGAAGACCAGCTTTTTTACAAGCATACCGGTTTTGATACTAAGGCAATTGAAAAGGCTTTGAAGTATAACGAAAAGCAACAGGCAAAAAAACGTACTCGTATGCGCGGGGCAAGCACTATCAGTCAGCAGACGGCAAAAAATGTTTTTCTGTGGGCTTCGCGCAGTTGGGTACGCAAAGGTTTTGAGGTGTATTTTACTTTTTTGATAGAGCTGATTTGGAGCAAGGAAAGAATATTGGAAGTGTATCTGAATGTGATTGAAACAGGCGATGGAATTTATGGCGCAGAGGCAGCAGCGCAGGCATATTTCAAAACCACTGCGGCAAAACTTTCACCTTCACAAGCTGCTGCAATTGCAGCCGTGTTGCCCAATCCGCGCAAATGGAATCCTGCAAAACCATCTGCTTATATTTCAAAAAGACAAAGCTGGATTCTGCGGCAGATGCAAAACTTCTAAAGCACTAATTCTTAATTCTTTTTTCACCTTTGCCGCATCAACCAACAAACATGAGTGTTCACAAAGAAATTAAACGCATTACCACCAACACGCTGCTTGAGTTTAAACACGAGGGCGTAAAAATTGCCATGCTCACGGCTTACGATTTCAGTATGGCGCGCATTGTGGATGCTGCGGGTATTGATGTGATTTTAGTGGGCGATTCGGCAAGCAATGTAATGGCGGGTCACGAAACTACTTTGCCCATTACTTTAGAGCAAATGATATACCATGCAAGCAGTGTGGTGCGCGGTGTAAAACGCGCTTTGGTGGTGGTGGATTTGCCTTTCGGATATTATCAGGGCAATTCGCGTTTAGCTTTAGAAAGCGCTATTCGCATTATGAAAGAAGCAGGCGCACACGCAGTGAAATTAGAAGGCGGTTCTGAAATAAGGGAAAGTGTTGAGCGGATTCTTACTGCGGGAATCCCTGTGATGGGGCATTTGGGTTTAACGCCTCAGAGCATTTATAAATTCGGTACTTACACCGTTCGCGCAAAAGAAGAACTGGAGGCGCAAAAACTTTTAGAAGATGCTTATCTCTTAGATAAAATCGGTTGCTTCGGTTTGGTGTTGGAAAAAATTCCTGCGGCACTTGCGGAGAAAGTAACTAAAAGCATTTCTATTCCTACAATCGGCATTGGCGCAGGTGGCGGCACTGACGGACAAGTGCTTGTGAGC
>CAZSEG010000062.1:1355-5256 GCA_964605875.1 uncultured Chitinophagaceae bacterium | reverse complement strand
GTTTAAGCCACGATTTTTGCGCAGGTATCTGAATCTTTTTGATGAAATTGAAAATGCCGTAAGCAGGTATGTGGATGATGTGAAGTCGAAAGATTTTCCGAATAAAGACGAGCAGTATTAAGTTACCATAACTTACCTATTCAAAATCATTTGCCGCCACAACTTCCACCACACCTTTTTCGGCATTTTTAATGGCGATATTTCGCGCCACATTTATTGCCAATTCGTGGAAGGCTTCGCGCACCAAAAGCGGAGCGTTTTCGTTCAGCACCACAGGCTTACCGTTGTCGCCACCTTCGCGAATACTTTGCACAATAGGTATGTGTCCGAGAAAAGGAATTTCGTATTCCTCTGCAAGTTGTTTGCCGCCATCTTTTCCAAAAATGTAGTATTTGTTTTCGGGTAATTCTTCGGGTGTGAAGTATGCCATATTTTCAATCACGCCAAAAATCGGCACATTGATACTTTCCAACCTGAACATAGAAAGCGCTTTTCGTGCATCCGCCAACGCAACTTCCTGTGGCGTGGTAACAATAACCGCGCCCGACACATTCACCGTTTGCGCCATCGTTAAATGCACATCGCCCGTGCCCGGAGGCATATCCACAATCAAATAATCGAGCTTGCCCCATATACAATCGGTAACAAACTGGCGCAGCGCAGAGGTAACCATCGGTCCGCGCCATACCACCGCCTGACGGTCATCTATCAGCAAACCGATAGACAACACTTTGATGTTGTGCGTTTCAATCGGCAGGATGTAATGCTTGTCTTTAATTTGGCGCACCTCGGGACGTTTGCCTTTTATGCCCAACATAATCGGGATGGAAGGTCCGTGAATATCAGCATCTATCAAACCCACCTTTGCACCCTGCGCAGCCAAAGCCAGCGCAAGGTTTACAGACACGGTAGATTTGCCCACTCCGCCCTTGCCCGAAGCCACACAAATTACGTTCTTCACGCTGGGTAAAATATTCAGGTTGGTATTGCGCACGCTTGTAACATTGGCATCCATTATCACATCAATTTCGGCATCGGGGGCAATAGCCGAAACTGCATCTACACAGTCTTGTTTTATTTTCTCTTTCAGCGGGCAGGCGGGCGTTGTAAGCGTAACTCTGAAGCGAATGGCGTTGCCTGCAATCTCCACATCGCTTATCATATTCAATGTAACCAAATCCTTTTTCAAATCGGGGTCGTCCACCTTGCGTAGCGCATTGATTATATCTTCCTTACTTACAGCCATCACTTCAAATTTGGCGCGAAGCTAATTGCATCGCAGCACACTTTCTCTTTTACCGCTTCATAAAAGTTGTTGCATTTGCTTTTGGTGCATAGAATCCGCTTTCTGTTTTAGCAGAAGATTATAGTTTCACCATCCAAAATTTTTCGGTGTGAACGAATTTTTCTCTTTACTGTCCAAACATCCCAACGTGATGTTGCGGCTTTTATTCTCTTTAGTTTTTATAGCAATGGGCGTGGTGCTGATTTTAGTGCCGTCTGTAACCAATGGTGCGGATGCCAACAGTCGCTTGCTTTTCGGCAGCCTGATGCTGATTTATGGCGGCTATCGCTTTCTCACTTTCTGGTGGGAATTTAAAAAGGCAAAACAGGAGGAATTATGAGAGAATAGAGAGCAGAAATCAGAGAGTAGGCAGTGGGGAACAACGTATAAAATGTAACATACATTTATTTCACTTTTTTGATAGCGGGAATTTTTATTCTCACGGTCTTTGTCATTGTATCATTAAAATTTTCTTCCTGATATTTTTGTTTAGGAAAAGAAAAATCTAATTCAACAGGATTATAGTGCCAATCACCCCCACGATAAGTAAGTTGTTCCTTCTGCTGTTTTCCATCTTTATAAAAGTATAAATCAGAACCATTATACAAATAGCAATCAATCAAATCAGACACATATCCTAATTGGTTTGCCTCATAAAAATTCACCAACATGACGCCATGCAACTTATTATTTTTCAAAGAGCCTTTCGCTATAATAACAGAATCATTAACTATATAATAAAACTGTCCATTACTGAAACCTGCAGAATCGGGCTTTGGATAAACATATTGTATAAACCATCTCTTTTTGTTACTTGTCCTTATATCATTGATACCGTTCTCAGGGATAACATCCAAAAGACAATTAGGATGCCTGCGGGGGGAAAAGACGTAGAAGTTATGGATAGAATTACTCAATAAGGTATCAAAAAACGGATTGTAGATGTAATCAGGGGTTTCTATTTTAAAACGATTGGTGTCAATATTGGTATTTAACCTCGTAATAAATATTTCTTGTGTTTTACATTCAATATGCAAAACTGACACTAATACGAATATTATTATCAAACAATTTATCTTCATTACTTCTTGAAATAGCGATATAATTTTTCTGTGTAATATGAGAAATCTGTTGCATAAAGTTTAGGATAAATATCTCTCGTATGTTTTTCATCTAATTGGTAATCAGTTAAATCCTTATTGGCTTTGATAAACTGTTGATTTTTTTTATTATCGTCTAAACTTAACTCCGCAAAATTCGGATGTACCATAAAAATAACATCTCCAAATTCGTTTGCCAATGTTTCATCAAACTTCAATACAAATCCAAAATTTTCATTGAGTATATCATATAGGACAATTTCAAAATCGAAAGAATCTTGATATGATATTTCTTCTGATAAATTATTGCTTATTATACGATAAGAACGCTTGGTTGTCCCAAATGTGCGTGGACTTTTTTTGTAAAGATTTTTATCACCAAAAAGTCTAATCATAACTTGAATGTTTACATTCTTAGCAACGCTTTCAATTACATTTATCAAGTTAAAATTGATACCCTTTTTAAAACCAACATTTGTCATGTAGGCAGGAACAACTAAAACACCATAATCATCAAGTTTCATAAAGGCACAATTGAGTTGAAACTTTTCAAAAGATGTTTTAATAATTTGAGATGCTTTAGCATGAAATTTAATTTCAGACTCGTCAGTTTTTTTCTTGGCATCTTTTTTCAAATTAAGTATTCTAAGTTGTTCCGCATTTGCGTTTATTACAATCAAATTATCAGATTGATATAAGGCATCCTGAAACAAATAGCCTGTCTGTAATTGGCTACCGTTGCTAACTACCAACGGCTCAGAAAGAACCGAAGCCGCATAAAACATTTTCGGAAAATTTTGCTCAGTCATAATAGTAAGGTGTTATAATATTTTTATTAGGTGAAAACAAATAGATAAAGCGAGGATTACTTAGTTCTTTAGGAGCGGCAATAACTTCTGTTTTCTCAATCTGCTTTATCGGACAAGTCTTATAGCTTAAATCAATGATGTTATAGTTTTTACCAAGCGTTACAATAACTTCTGCCTGCATTACAGGCGCATCACTGTCCTTTTCACTTACTTTCAAATATGGTCTGAAATACATACGCACATTTCCCAAGCCTGATAGAGTTGCTGCCGCTTCACTAACCGAACTAACGAGCGTTAGATTGCCAAACATTTCCTTTACACCCGTGCGCTGCATCTGCCTATGCCTTGCACAGGCAAAATCATAGGCAGCAAAAAGTTCAATTATTTTCTGCCTTGCATTCTGCTCTGTGATAGGCATACCTATATCTGAAAACATTTTTCTGCGGGCATGAAAAAAGCCTGTTGCCGTGTCCACCTGCACCTCATAGCTACCCTTCCACGCATAATCACATACCGCTTTTATAGCGTAGCGGTTGTTATACATCACGGAAGGTGATACTAATTGATAAACATTGATTGATGTCATTGGTGTTATCTGATTTTCTTAGAACAAGAATAATGCTTTTGTGTCTATATTGTTGTTCTATACAGTTGCTTGCTGTATTCAGCCGAATAAGTAACCTGTGGGTTATGTTTCATTTCAATAC
>CAZSEG010000062.1:0-1345 GCA_964605875.1 uncultured Chitinophagaceae bacterium | reverse complement strand
ATAAAAAGCATGAATACCGTTTCCCTTCTCTCATTTCCCATCTTCCGTTTTATCATTTTTCTTTTTTCTTTTTCCCTGCTCACAGCCTGTAAAAACGGAGGCAAAATAGAATACTATCCAACCATTGAAGAAATGAATCGCGGTGTTTTGAAAGTGCAATGTGATGAAGCCCTGCAAAGCATTATGAAGCAGCAATCAGAAATTTTTGAGTTGAATTTTCCCGAAGCAAAAGTGGAGTTTGAATTTCTGCCCGAGCAGATTATTGTTGAAAATTTATTGAGCGGAAAGTGCCGCACAGCGGTGATTTCAAGAAAATTAAGCAGTGCGGAATTTAAGAAAGTTGAAACTGTCAACAGTATCAAACCCCGCGAACATTCAGCTGCAAAAAATGCCATTGCAATAATTACAAGCAGCGAAAACAACAACAAAATCGGTTTGGAGGAATTACAGCAAATCCTTTCATCGGGCAGCAAAACAATTGTGGTGGAAGGCAAGCAAAGCTACATGGCAAAAACAATTTCAGAAGGTTTGAACCTGCAAAATATTCAATCAAAATTCTTTGCGTTGAACACAGCCGACAGCGTGGTAAATTATGTGCGCAGCAACAAAGATGTGCTGGGCTTTATTTCCTTTTCTGCCATCAGCGATGAAAATGCTTACAGAACAAAAGAGTTGCTGAGAGGCATTTCTGTAATGCAGATTGAATCGAAAAAAGATACCGCGCTCATTACCACTTCTGCCAATCAAAGCGATATTTATGTGGGTGATTATCCTTTGGTAACTCCTGTAAATTATATCGTTACCGATTTTAAAGACAAGCTCTCTATCGGCTTCGTGAATTTTTTGTACAAACCAAAGGCGGGAAGAATTTTTCTTCATGCAGGTTTGGTGCCTTCGGTGATGCCCGAGCGTGAAATTGTGATTGATACCAATGCTATTCCAAATGCCAAATAATTCAAAATAGGTAAATAGCCCGATAAACTTATTTTCGCCCCCTCAATCGTAGCAAACATATTTTCAAAATATACAGAAAACATAATGAAGAAAATCATTTTTACAGTTTTAGCCGGGGCATTCTTTACAGTGAATGCACAAACCATTCAGGATGCACAACGCGAAATTGACAACGAGAATTTTTTCAGGGCAAAACAAATATTGCGCAAGCTGCAAGCCGACCCTGCAAGCGATAAAAATGCAGTGAGCTTTTACCTCGGCAATGCCTACCTGCAAGATGATGGTGCCGACTCTGCAAAATTGTTTTATGCCAGTGCTTTCAGTGCCGATAACAAAAGTCCGATAGGTTATGTGGCAAGCGGTAAATTAGCTTTGCTGTTCAGCAAAGCTA
>CAZSEG010000061.1:0-17798 GCA_964605875.1 uncultured Chitinophagaceae bacterium | reverse complement strand
ACAGGGAACACAGAGTGTTTGCTGACACAAACAAATTCCTCTCAACCCTCACCTCCCACCTCTCAACTATGTTTCTATGTGGTTAAAATTTTATAGTTGTAACTTTATCGGCAACTGATCCATTACTCCCACCAAATAGTAATTCCGTAAATTGTCAATTCATTCACTCATTCCAAATCCTCCAACTCTCCTCCGCCTGAATTTTCAGCATTTGCAAACCGTTTTTAATCGTTGCGCCCCTGCTTTTTCCATCGGTTAAAAACTGAGTTTGATTAGGGTTGTAAATCAAATCGAAAAGCAAGTGTCTGCTGGTAAGCAAATGATACGGAATTGCAGGTTTTTTATCCACCTGCGGAAACATACCGAGCGGTGTGGTATTGATAATCAAATGGCGGGTTGAAAAAATATCCCTGTTCATGGTTTCGTAGCGCAAATGATTGTCTCCCTCGCTGCGCGAAATCACTTTGAAACTGATACCAAGTTTACACAACACATATTGCACAGCAAGGCTGCCGCCTCCGCTGCCTAATATCAACGCATGAGTGTGATGTGGTTTTAAAAGCGGCAGCAAACTTTTTTCAAAACCTACTACATCAGTGTTGTAGCCTGCAATTTTCCCTTTGGATATTTTCAAACAATTCACCGCACCAACAGCCTTTGCAACATCGTCTAATGTTTCGCAAAATTTCATCACATCTTTTTTGTGCGGTATAGTAACATTCAAGCCCAAAATATCATCATGCTCTTTTAGAAAAGCGGGTAAGCTGTCAATATTTTTAAGCGGATAAAGGTTATATTGAGCATCATCAATATTCTTTCGTGCAAACTTTTCTTCAAAATATTTTTTTGAAAAAGAATGTTCTAACGGAAAGCCAGTCAACCCAAATTTACGAATCATAAATCGATATCTAAATTTTAACCACATAGAAACATAGTTGATTGGGCTAAAAAGGGCGGGCTATGTCCAAAACTTGTTTTGTCTATGTAAACTACTTTAGTCTTTTAAAATTTCACACAGAGTGTTTGCTTGCGCAAACTTAATTTTGATGCAGATAAAACTATGTTTCTATGTAGTTTTAGAAAATATTTGGCTGTTTTTAATCCATAACTCACGTTAATGTTACTACAATGGTTGCTTTGATTCATATTTTTTCTGCCAAGCAGCATGGGCAATTACACTCAATAAAATTATTGCTGTGCCGATGTAAAAACCCAGATTCAATAGTTTGTTTTCGCCAAAGAAAATAAACGCTAATGCAATGCCGTAAACAGGCTCTAAATTGATAGCAAGATTCAAGGTGAATGCGCTTAAATATTTCAACGCAGCAAGTGAGAGAATGAGTGTAATATGTGTGCATATTAAAGCAAGCACAACTAATAAACCCCAGTCGTTTATTGAGGGAAATAATTGTTCGGTATTAAAAATAAAAATATACAAAGGCATCGCAATGGTAAGTGCAACAAAACCTGTAAGCATTTCATAAAAGCTCACTACATCGGGCGATAATTCATTCACAACATTTTTATTGAAGATGTTGAAGAATGAACCCACGAATGCAGCCATCAATGCAAGAAAAATTCCGAGCGCATATTCCAAGCCATCGAAGAAAATAAAACCAATACCTACAATTCCTAACAGACTGAATGCAATTTCTGAAACACTGAATTTTTTCTTGGTGATTGCAGGCTCCAACAATGCTGTAAACAGCGATGTGGTGGAGAAGCAACTTAATGTAATTGAAACATTAGAATACTTGATGGCTCCATAAAAAAACAACCAGTGAATCATCAGTAAGATGCCGATACCCGCCATTATCCAAAACAGTTTTTTAGGCACGCGAAACGATTTGCCCGTGAGCAGCATTTGCAAGCCAAGCGAAATGGTAACTAACAACATTCGCCACCAAACTAACAAGCCTTCGGAAAGCGTGATGCCCCTGCCCAATACGCCTGTAAAACCCCACAGTAAAATGGATAGGTGCATGTAAATTTGCGCGCGTTTGGTTTTTTCAGGCATTTGGAATTGCGAAGAAAGTTAAAAGCGATTTATTAAATAATCGGAGAGCAGAATCAATTTGAATTCATTTGCAGCCTTCATTT
The DNA here is from genome assembly GCA_964605875.1 of uncultured Chitinophagaceae bacterium. Lineage (GTDB taxonomy): Bacteria > Bacteroidota > Bacteroidia > Chitinophagales > LD1 > UBA7692. The sequence continues at coordinate 15,698 of CAZSEG010000061.1, read as the reverse complement.
GTTCTACTAATCTTTCGGCAGCATCCTTTTCTGTCAGGAAAAGAAATTCATTCTTCTGATAAAACTTCACCACATCAGGTCTGTTGTAAGCATCTACCAAAACAAAACGGCATCCGGTTTTGTTTTCGGTAGTAAACCAGTTTTTAATGAAGAAAATAATTTCAGAACCAATCCCACGCTGTCCGGTGCTTACGCCTAATCTTCCAATCTTCAAGGCAGGGTATTCTTTCCTTCTTTTTCGGTTAGAAACTTTACGGCTCAGATTATTCCACTTTTCAAAATCGTTATCGCGCAAAGAATCATTAGACACAGAAAAGAAAGCCGCCACATCTCCATTCGTTTCCTCAAACAGATACGTTACTGACAGCAACTCTTGCTGATAGTTTCGCGCATCATTTTTAATGAAATCGTTGAGGTCGGTATCTCCACAGTCAAATGCTGCGGTATTGCTTTTATCACTCAGCCGCACAAATCGGAATTTCTCAATCATTATGGCTGTAAAAATTTCAGCAATTAGATTTGTGCATTTTTCAAAATAGCTTTTACAAGATGCACTCCTTTGGCACGTTCAGCGCGGCTTATACGCACACGCGAATTCTTTTTCAACTGTGCGTTAAATTTCTTGCTGTCTTCTCCTTTCAAAACAGGAGTATGTGAAATTGGAAGCGCCATGATTAAAAATTTTGTGTCGCAAACATACAGAATATTGCAACCGTTTCCAATTGCTGAGAAGAGAATTAGAAACCATAGTTTCAAACAAAAAAAGCCCGCGTTTTCTAACAGGTATTTCCTTTAACCGTTTAACCATTTCAGCAAGTCAGAAACAAAAAACAAAAAAGGATGAAGCGCAATGCCTCATCCTTTTACTAAAAATTATTCATCAAAATTACGCAGCCACACCTGCACGAATGATATTCAACGCAGCGCCTGCTTTGAACCATTCGATTTGTTGTGCATTGTAAGTGTGCGCTACTTCAAAACTTTCTGTTGAGCCATCTTTATGAGTCAATTGAATGGTTAAGTTTTTGCCTGGAGCAAAAGAAGTTAAGCCCAAAATATCAACGCTGTCGTCCTCCTGAATTTTGTTGTAGTCTTCTTTGTTTACAAAGGTCAAAGCCAACATGCCTTGTTTTTTCAAATTGGTTTCGTGAATACGTGCAAACGACTTCACCAACACAGCGCGAACGCCCAAAAAGCGCGGCTCCATTGCTGCGTGTTCGCGGCTTGAACCTTCACCGTAGTTTTCATCGCCCACTACAATCGAGCCGATGCCATTTGCTTTGTAATCGCGCTGAACCTTAGGCACCGATTGATATTCGCCTGTCAGTTGATTTTTAACGCTGTCGGTTTTTTCGTTGAAAAAGTTCACCGCACCAATCAACATGTTATTTGAAATATTATCCAAGTGTCCACGGAATTTTAACCAGGGACCAGCCATTGAAATATGGTCGGTTGTACATTTTCCTTTTGCTTTAATCAGCAATTTCAAACCTGTCAAATCTGTACCTTCCCAAGCTGCAAAAGGGTCTAACAATTGCAAACGACTTGAGGTTGGCGACACAGCAACAGTTACTGTACTGCCATCCGCAGCAGGAGCTTGATAACCCGCATCTTCCACAGCAAAACCTTTAACCGGCAATTCATCACCCGTTGGCGGGTCTAATTTTACCGCTTCGCCTTTGCTGTTGGTTAATGTGTCAGTAATCGGGTTGAACGACAAATCGCCCGCAATGGCAATAGCAGCAACCATTTCGGGCGAAGCTACAAATGCAAAAGTGTTAGGATTTCCATCGGCACGTTTAGCGAAGTTGCGGTTGAATGAATGAACAATCGTGTTCTTTTCGGCTCTTTCTGCACCAACTCTGTCCCACATACCGATACAAGGTCCGCAGGCATTGGTGAAAATAGTAGCATTCAAATCAGTAAAGGTTTTCAGCAAGCCATCGCGCTCGGCAGTGTAGCGAACCTGCTCCGAACCTGGGTTGATACCAAACTCTGCTTTTGTAGCAAGCCCTTTAGCAACAGCTTGTTTGGCAATTGAAGCCGCGCGGCTCAAATCTTCATAAGAAGAATTGGTGCATGAACCAATCAATCCCCACTCAACTCTCAAGGGCCAATTGTTTTTAGCAGCTTCTTCTTTCATTTTAGAAACAGGAGTTGCCAAATCGGGCGTGAAAGGTCCGTTTAAGTGCGGCTCTAATTCAGATAAATTGATTTCAATAACCTGGTCAAAATATTGTTCGGGATTTGCATACACTTCGGCATCGGCAGTTAAGTGTTGTTTAATACCATTGGCTAAATCGGCAACATTTGCGCGACCTGTTGAACGCAGGTAACGCTCCATACTTTCATCATATCCGAAAGTTGAAGTGGTTGCACCAATTTCCGCACCCATATTGCAGATAGTACCTTTTCCCGTACAGCTCATGCTGAGTGCGCCTTCACCGAAATATTCAACCACAGCGCCTGTTCCGCCTTTTACGGTTAAAATGCCTGCAACTTTTAGAATCACATCTTTTGGTGCAGTCCAGCCATTTAATTTTCCTGTAAGTTTTACACCAATCAGCTTAGGAAATTTCAGTTCCCACGGCAAACCCGCCATTACATCACAAGCATCAGCGCCACCTACGCCAATAGCAATCATACCCAGCCCGCCTGCATTAACCGTGTGCGAATCGGTTCCAATCATCATGCCACCAGGGAAAGCGTAATTCTCTAACACAACCTGGTGAATGATACCTGCGCCTGGTTTCCAAAAACCGATTCCGTATTTATTAGATACAGAAGAAAGAAAATCATAGACCTCTTTGCTTTCTTTATTAGCAACTGCCAAATCATCTTTTGCGCCAACTTTTGCTGTAATCAAGTGGTCGCAGTGAACAGTTGAAGGCACGGCAACCTTCGGGCGACCTGCCTGCATAAATTGCAACAGAGCCATTTGTGCCGTTGCATCCTGCATGGCTACTCTGTCGGGCGCAAAGTCCACATAAGAACCACCGCGCTGGAAGTTTTCCAGAGATTGCGATTCGTGCAAATGCGCATACAATATTTTCTCGGTTAAAGTCAACGGACGATTCAACACTTTACGTGCTGCTTCAATTTTTGAAGAGAAGTTTGCATATACCTTCTCAATCATTTCAATATCAAATGCCATGTTTATTGTTTAATTTTTGATTTCAAAAAATGGAGTGCAAAAGTAACAGGTTTAGGCAGAAAGGGAAATGCTTTGCTGAAACTACCTTTCTATCTCTTCCACATCATCCACAAAATATTTGGTTTCGCCCTGCCACCAAAAATTCCTCACTACTTCTTTGTAATGAATGCTTATGTATTTGCCTTCACACTGCATCAGTTTGTCGGCAACTTTGCTGTCGTTTACCGAAAAATCCCACAGCATATTTGCGCCAACGGTTGAGGTCGGAGGCTGCATTCCGCCTATGTTTAACTGACCTTCGTAGGTTTTAAATATATATCCTTTCTTCGAGAATTTAATCAGCAAACCCGCGCGCGAACCTTCGCTGTAAGTGTAGGAACTGACCAAAAAGAAAATCGCTGTTCCCGCTATTGTAATAAATATTAAAAACAACAGAATTTTTGTTGCGATTCCCGATGACTTAGACTGTTCCATATTGTAAATGTAGCTTAATGTGAGTTATGGATTAAAAAAAACAGCCAAATACTTTGAACCACATAGAAACATAGTTGATAGGTGGGAGGTGAGGGTTGAGAGGAATTTGTTTGCGTCAGCAAACACGCTGTGTTCTCCTTTACTCTGTGTGCAATCAAAAAGATTAAAGTTTACATAGCCAAAACAAGTTTTGGACATAGCCCGCTATCGGAATAAACACAGAATCTATGTGGTTAAAATTTTATAGTTGTAATATTTCGGTAACTAATCCATAACTCACGTTAAGTAATGCAGTCCCTTTTTTCGAGAATATGGCATTTTGATTTTGCTGAGGCAGACTATTGGTTTGTGCAACCCTAGGTGTTATTGGGCGTGGCTTTTCTGTTTGTATTTGGGGTGTATGATATTACTATGGATACAGGCAACGGCTTTGTAAACGCAGTTGATGAAATTGTAAACATAGGCAGTGCGCCATTTTTGGTGTGGGATAGTACGCAATATTTCATTCACGGATGCCATAGCCATAGTAAGTTCCTACATCAACCCCGCCACCACCGAAGGAAACAACCCAACTGCTACCGCCACCGCAATGCAAATAAAAATCACCAAAGTATATGCCGCAGGCACGGCAGGCGCGGTAGCATTTTCCGCAGCATCTTTGGTGTACATTGCAAGGATAACGCGGAAGTAATAATACACCGCAGCAATAGAGTTAATCACGGCAATAATCACTAAGAACAAACGCCCGTTGCGCACCGCTTCGCTAAAGATGTAATACTTGCCGAAGAAGCCCGCCAACGGTGGAATGCCCGCCAATGAAAGCATGGCAATGGTAAGCGCAGCAGCCAACAGCGGACGTTGCTTCCCCAAGCCATTGAAGCTGTCGAACTTTTCGCTGCCTGTGTGTTTGCTTACAACAATCGCCACCGCAAAAGCCGCAATGGAAGCCACACCGTAAGCCAGTGAATAATAGAAAACAGCATTATCGGTTTTGCCGTAAAGCGTAACAATCGCCATCATCAAATAGCCCGCATTCGCCACGCCCGAAAATGCCAGCATCCTTTTGAAAGAATCCTGCTGCAACGCCATCAAATTGCCGATGGTGATGGTAAGCGCAACCACTCCGCTCAACACCCATCCGAAAGGCTCAATCACAGGAACAAAACAAGCCGAAAACAATCGGTAGAAAGCCGCAAAAGCCGCAATCTTAGCCACCGTAGCCATGATTGCCGTGTGCAGCGTTGGCGCACCTTCATACACATCGGGTGCCCAGAAATGAAAAGGCGCAGCGCTCACCTTAAACAGCAGCGCAATCATTATCAAAGCAACGCCCGTGTAAAGCATCGAGGAAGGCTCATGCGCGGCAATAAAATCGCGGATGGCGACCACATCAAACGAGCCTGTTTCGCCATACAAAAGCGCAATGCCAAACAGCAGCAAGCCCGAAGCGAACGACCCCATCAGGAAATATTTCATGCCCGCTTCGTTGCTGCGCTTATCGCGCTTGTTCGCGCCCGCCATCACATACAACGCAATCGAAAGTACCTCGATTCCCAAAAACAGCATGGCAAGATTTCCGAAGCTCGCCATCGCCAAGCCGCCCGCAAGAATGAAAATCGTGAGCGCGATGTAATCCGAAATTTTCGCTTCTTCTTTTTTGTAAAAATCACCGCTCAACAGCAGCAACAATATCGTCAAGCCAATCAGCAAGCCCGAAAACGCCATCGAAAAGCCGTCAGCCCGAAGCATGTTATACAATGCGGTTTCGCGGGCGGAATGGTCGACATTCCAGTCGTTGATGGTCAAACCAAGAATCACCGCCAAGCCAGCAATGGCAACAGGCAGAATAATTTTGCGTAAATTGAAAATCTCCGCCAGCAGGCAAACAATTCCAAGAGCAGATGTATAGATAAGTGCGTTCATTTTTATTCTTTATCAGTTCAACTATGGTTCGGCTACGCTCGTCATGACAAGGTTGTCACCCTGAGCGAAGTCGAAGGGTTATCTCAAAGCCGCATTCAAAATACTATCCAATGCAGGCTCGGCTAATTTCAAAATATAATAAGGGTAAACGCCACAGGCGAAAATCACCAGCACAATCGGCACAAGCACCGCCATTTCACTTATGGTTAAATCAGAAAAATTTTCGGTTAAAGGCTTCACTTCGCCAAGCATCACGCGCTGGTACATGCGCAGCATATACACCGCGCCAAGAATAATCGTCAAGCCCGCAATGATGGCAAGAATAGTGTTGTATTCATACATACTGTACAGCAGCATAAACTCACCGATAAACGCATTGGTTGTGGGCAACGCCACCGAAGCCAGCACCACAATCACAAACAGCGTTGTAAACTTTGGCGCAACATTGCGGATGCCGCCCATTTTCGGAATGTCGTAAGTGTTCAGCCTGCGGAAAATAATTTCGCCCGCAAAGAACAAGCCTACCACGTTGAAGCCGTGCGCAATCATCTGCACCACGCTGCCCTGCAAGCCCGCTTTCGAGAAAGTGAAGATGCCCGCAGCAATCAAGCCCACGTGCGCAAAAGACGAATAGGCAATCAGCCGCTTGATGTTATCCTGCCGAATGGCGATCACCGAGCCGTAAACAATGCCGATGGCGCAAAGCACAATCACAAACGGAGTCCAGAACGCAACGCCCGCAGGCACAACAGGCAACAGCCAGCGCAACAAGGAATACAAGCCCATTTTCAGCATGATGCCGCTCAACAGCATCGAACCCGCAGTGGGCGATTCGGTGTAGGTTTCAGGCTGCCATGTGTGGAAAGGAAACACGGGAATTTTTATCGCAAAAGCAATGAAGAACGCCCAAAACAGCCAATGCTGCTCAACGGCTGATAAATTCAATTTATACAAATCTGCAACCAAGAAAGAGCCTGTGTGCTGATAGAGATAAATAAAGCCCACCAGCATGAACAGCGACCCCGCCAAAGTGTAAACGAAAAACTTCAACACCACTTTGCTGCGGTATTGCCTGTCGCCATCGCCCCACAGTAACGCAATGAAATAAATCGGAATCAACGCCAATTCCCAGAAGATGTAGTAAAGAAATCCGTCAACCGCAGCAAACACGCCAATCAGCGCAAACTGCATGAACAAAATGAGCGAATAAAAGCTGCTTTCGTTTTCCAATTTGCGCGAAGAAGAAGCGAGGATAATTAACGGCACTAAAACATTCGTAAGCCCGATAAGCAAAATGCTCAAGCCGTCAGCCGCCAACGCAAAATCAATTTTAGGCGAAGCAATCCACGCAACCGAAAATTGCAGCGAAGCGAACTCGCCCAACGAAGCTAATTTCAATGAATATGCAGCAACTACCGCATTCACCACAGCAAAAAGCAAAGCAACTTTAGATGCCAGCCTATCGCCCGACAGCTTCGTGAAAACCGCGCCCGCTAAGGCAATAATTAAAAGTATAATGAGTAGCATAATTTTTCTTTTTCAAACCATTAAGAAGTTAAGTTGCATTAAGTTTTCTTCTTAATATTTCTTCATGCCTTAATGGTTTTATTTTTTCATATTGAATAAACCAACCATCCCAAAATCGCGCACACGCTCAACACCATCACAATCATATAAAAGCCGATGTTGCCGCTTTGAATCACGCGCAGTTGCTTACCTTTCCACAAGGTTATTTTTCCCGTGAGGTTCACAAAGCCGTCCACCACCAGCAAATCGAAAATTTCATACGCCAGAGATGAAACCGCCATTGCAGGCTTTACAAAAACAGCGTTGTAAATTTCATCAATATAATACTTGTTGTAAATCACTTTCTGCAAGCCTTGTTCTTCGCCTTCTTTTGCAGGAAATGTGCCACCTTTCACAAAACGGAAATACGCAAACAAAATACTTGCTACTGCACCCAATACTGCACCTGCCATTAAAGCAAGTTCTGTGTTATGAGAAATTGCGTGTGCGCCATGTGCGCTACCGCCAATTACAGGCGAAAGAAAACGCTTTAGCCAATGCGTTCCGCCCAACACTTCGGGCACGCCCATTGCACCGCCAACCACCGCCAACGCAGCAAGAATAATCAACGGAACAGTTATCAATGCAGGCGATTCATGCAGGTGATTCTTTTGTTCTTCTGTTCCTCTGAAACTATTATTGAAAGTGAGAAACACCAATCGGAACATATAAAACGCAGTGAGCAGCGAAGCAATGGTTGCCGTTATCCAAAGCACTTTATTATGCTCAAAAGCCGAAGCAAGAATTTCATCTTTCGAGAAGAATCCGCTGAACGGAGGAATACCTGAAATAGCAAGCGATGAAAGCAGGAAAGTAGCGAAAGTTACAGGCATCCATTTTTTCAATCCGCCCATGTTGCGGATGTCCTGCTCGCCATGCAAAGCGTGAATCACCGAGCCGCTACCCAAGAATAAGCAGGCTTTAAAAAATGCGTGCGTAATTACATGAAAAACTGCCGAAGTATATGCGCCCAATCCCAACGCCAAGAACATCAATCCCAACTGCGAAACGGTGGAGTAAGCCAATACTTTTTTGATGTCATTTTGAAATACTCCGATGGTGGCGGCAAACAGCGCAGTCGCCACGCCCACAAACGCAATAAAGTGTAAAGTTTCAGGAGCTAAATCATACAGGAAATTGGTGCGCACCACCATGTAAATGCCTGCCGTAACCATCGTTGCCGCGTGAATCAAAGCCGACACAGGCGTTGGTCCCGCCATGGCATCGGGCAACCATGTAAACAATGGAATTTGCGCACTTTTACCGATTGCGCCAATGAACAAAAACAGCGTAGCAAGCAATGCAATATTGGCTTCGATACTGCCGCTTTGCGCCAGTGATTTCAATTCACCAAAGTGAATGGTGTTGGTGTAGAAAAGCAGCACAAAAATTCCGAGCAAAAATCCCAAATCGCCAATGCGGTTCATTACAAAAGCCTTCTTAGCCGCATCGTTGTAGTTTTGATTTTTATACCAAAAGCCTATCAGCAAATAAGAGCACAAGCCAACGCCTTCCCAACCGATAAACGTTACCAAAAGATTGTTGCCCAACACTAATAACAACATGAAGAAGATGAACAAATTCAGGTAGGCGAAAAAGCGGCTGAAATTTTCGTCATCGTGCATATAGCTGATGGAGTAAACATGAATCAGGAAGCCGATTCCGGTTACAATCAAAAGCCACATCACCGAAAGCTGGTCAATCAAAATGCCAAACGAAATGGTAACATCACCGAATGAAATCCAGTTGAAAAAATTAACGTCAATTGCTGCGGAAATGCTGCCGTTGAAGAAGCCCAAAAAGTATTTTGCCGAAATAAAAAACGACCCCAACACTGCCAACGAACTAACCCAACCGGAAACGTTTTTGGGCAGGTTTTTTCCAAATAAACCGTTTATCAGAAAACCGATAAGCGGAAGAAGAATTAAAATGTATATGTCAATCATTTTTGACTGGTAACTTTAGAAGCAGGATTTTTCAAACAGCAACTTTACCCTTTCATTTTCTAATTTTCAAATTTCTTTTTGCAGTTGCGGGTGTTGAGCGTTGCAAGAACGGTTTTTTTCGTCTGAATAGTCTTATTCTCACAACATCCCTGTTGCTTTTCGTTAGCATCTTTTCAACCATCCATTGAAGAACTTAGTGGTTCAGGAAACATCTTCACGCACAGTTTTTCAATATGCGCGTTATCAAATTTGGTGGCTCATCGGTAGCCACGCCACAAAGAGTAAAAGAGGCAATTCAGATTGTTTTAAACATCAAAAAGCAGCACAAAGAATTAGCTGTTGTTATCTCGGCATTTGGCGGAGTAACAGATGAACTAATACGAATGTGTGAAGCCGCTTTGCAGGGCGAAGAACATTTCAAACCGATATACAAACAATTGGAAAAACGCCATTGCGATGCAGTAAAAAACTTGGTGGACGTTAAACGCCAGTCGCAGGTTACAAGCAATGTTATTCAAACCCTGAACCAACTTTATGACATCTGCAAAGGCGTTGCACTTATCAAAGAACTATCGCCTAAAACCCGCGATTTGGTTATTAGTTTTGGCGAAAGACTTTCGGCATATATTGTTAGCGAAGCAGCTAAGGAAAGTATAAAAGATGCGCGTTGTTTGGATGCCCGCGATGTGATAAAAACCGACAGCAATTTTGGTTATGCAAAAGTGAATTTTGAAAAAACCAATACGCAAATTCGCAACTACTTCAAGCAACAAAAAGGCACGCACTTCATCACAGGATTTATTGGTTCAAATGAATTAAGTGAAACGACAACTTTAGGTAGAAGCGGTTCTGATTACACTGCTTCAATTTTTGGCGCTGCATTAAAAGCAACTGCTATTGAAATATGGACGGATGTTGACGGCATAATGACTACCGACCCGCGCCAGGTGAAGCAGGCATTTCCTGTGCCCGAAATGACTTACGAAGAAGCAATGGAGTTGTCGCATTTTGGCGCGAAGGTTATTTTTCCCGCTACCATGCGCCCTGCAATGACGGGCAAAATTCCGATTTGGGTAAAGAACACTTTTAACCCGACTTTTCGCGGTACAGTCATTACCAATAAATCAACTGATGCTACGCACATTGTAAAAGGAATTTCTTCACTCAATCACATTTGCCTGCTGAATGTGGAAGGCAGCGGAATGGTTGGTGTGGCAGGCGTTTCGGGCAGATTGTTCACGGCAATCTCCCGCGAAAAAATCAATGTAATTTTAATCTCGCAGGCTTCATCCGAACATTCCATTTGTATAGCAGTAAATGAAGCCGAAGCAGACAAGGCAAAAAGAATAATCGAAGAAGAATTTCAGTTTGAAATCAAAACGGGGCAGATTGATGAAGTGGTAGTGCAGCGCAGTTTGTGCATTGTTGCGATAGTGGGCGAAAATATGAAACACCTGCCCGGCACGGCATCAAAAATGTTTGCAGCCTTAGGAAAAAATGGAGTGAATATCATTGCCATTGCGCAAGGTTCTTCCGAAAAAAATATCTCTGCCGTAATCGCTTCCAAAGACCAAACAAAAGCGCTCAATACACTTCACGAAGCCTTCTTTCTTTCAGATAAAAAAGTGTTGCATTTGTTTGTGCTTGGCGTTGGTTTGGTGGGCGGCAAAGTGTTGGATATAATTGAAAAGCAGCGCAAACATCTTTCAGAAAAACATTTGCTGGATGTGCGTGTAATCGGCATTTCCAACAGCCGTAAAATGTTCTTTGATGAGAATGAAATCAAAGGTTGGAAAAAGAAACTAAACGACAAAGGCGATGCTGCAAGCATTGAAAGTTTTGTTGCGAAAATGAAGCAATTCAATTTACCCAACAGCGTGTTTATTGATGCAACGGCAAGCGATAATCCGATTCCATTTTACGAGCAAATATTAGCTTCAAATATTTCGATTGTTACGCCCAACAAACGCGCCTGCTCAGGCAAGTTGCCGTACTATCAAAAGCTGAAACATTTAAGTGTTCGCCACAACTCAAAATTTTTGTTTGAAACCAATGTTGGCGCGGGTTTACCCGTTATCAATACACTGAATGATTTGTTGATGAGCGGTGATGAAGTATTGAAAATTGAAGCAGTAGTTTCAGGTACACTCAATTATCTTTTCTATCACTTTGATGAAGGAATGAGCTTTTCGGAATTGTTGTTGAAAGCAAAACAGCTCGGCTACACCGAACCCGACCCGCGCGATGATTTAAGCGGCATGGATGTGGCGCGTAAAATCCTGATTCTTGCTCGCGAATGTGGCAGCACATTAGAGTTGAAAAATGTTACTGTCGAAAATCTTGTTCCGGCAAATTGCCGCAAAGCAAAAACTGTAGATGACTTCTTTGCAGAACTGAAAAAAACCGAAAAAATCTTTACCGAAAGATTGTTGAAAGCAAAAAAGAACAAGTGCAAATTAAAATACATCGCCACTTACGAAAACGGCAAAACAACCACTGCGTTGAAAGAAGTAAATGAAGCGCATCCGTTCTATTCATTAGCAGGAACTGAAAATAGTTTTTGCTTTACTACACAACGCTACAAACAATATCCATTGGTAGTGAAAGGTCCCGGTGCAGGAGCCGAAGTAACTGCTGCGGGTGTGTTTGCGGATGTGATTAAAATTGCAAATAGTTAAATCGTCCAGCTTGTTAAGCCATGCGAGGTAAAAGTGTAGCGCATCTGCTTGCCGCCAAATTGATTCAGGGCATCAATTACTTTATAGCGATTGTTATATGGCGCGTAGAAAAACATAAAACCGCCACCGCCTGCACCTGAAATTTTTCCTCCCGTTGCTCCTGCCTTTAAAGCGGTTTCATACAATTCATCAATTTGCGTATTGCTGATGCCGCTTGCCATATCTTTTTTGTGCTGCCAGCCGTAATGCAAAATCTCTCCGATGCTGTCCACTTCACCTTTCAGCAAAGCCTCTTTCATTCTTTGCGCCTGCTCTCTCAGGCTGTGCATGGCATCAATGCTTTTTTCATTTTTCTGCTTCACATTTTCGCGCTGCTTTTCGATTATATCGCTCGATAAACGGCTTGTTTCTGTGAAATATAAAATGAGGTTGTTTTCCAATTCATGCAGATATTTTTCTTTTACACGAAGCGGATTTACTATCACTTTATCATTGGCATAAAACTCCATGAAATTTACTCCGCCAAATGTTGCAGCATATTGGTCTTGCTTGCCGCCTGCCATTGCCAAATCTTCGCGCTCTATGCTGTAAGCAAGATGTGCAATATCATACTCGCCCAAAGGCAATTTCAACCATTCAACAAATGCGCCCAACATGGCAACAACTAAAGTAGATGAAGAACCTAAACCACTGCCCGGAGGCGCATCTACAAATGTTGTCAATTCAAACGAAAGCGGTTGCTTTACAAAGTCACGCACAATACGATTATATACACCTCTTGCTAAATCCAACTTTCCGTTCAACTCTAATTCATTAACAGAATTGAGCGTATAAACTTCATTTCGGTCAATTGCATTCAATACAATTTTTCTGTCGCTTGAAGGTTTTATGGTGGCATAGGCATACATGCCGATAGTGGCATTTAAAATTGCTCCGCCATATAAGTCGGAATAAGGGCTGACGTCCGTGCCACCGCCCGCCAAACCAAGTCTTAAAGGTGCTTTGCTTCTGTATATCAATATGGTTAATTGAAAATGGTTAATTGAAAAATGTTGCTTAACACCGCTAAATTACAATTAGTCATCTGTAATTGAATTTATCGGTTCTCGGCTTGGCGATATGGCGGATTTTTAGCACAAAAGTTCAATAGAATTCCTGATGTTGAACCTTGCACAAATGTTTCATAGAAGCACTTCAGTCGCCATATTGCCAAACTGATGTTGTGCGTTTGGTATACTATTTCTGTTGGTATATTACCTCCCATATTGGTTCAAATTCTAATTCGTCAAAGTCGCACAAATGTATATTTTTCCCTTTATAAATACCGTTGCTAAAAGTGTCTTGTATCCAATTTACAAAAGTCCAATTCCCTGCTTTTTCAGGTTTGCCCCATCTTCTTGTTTTTAAAATTGTAGCCTCTGAGTTTATTCTTTCTGACAACTGTCTCAAAATGGGTTTGGAGTCAAATTTTAAACTCTTGGCAATTGATACTACTATAAAATATCCGAACTTAATGTCACGTATATTTTTAAAGTCTTTTTCATTAGATATTGTGATATAAATATCTGGTGGTGTTTGTCTTTTGCCGCAAATTGTCCAAATAGGTGTCCAAAGTTCAAAGCTGAGAAAGTAATTTTCAATGTTATTAGCTATCGTCCATTTTTCGTGTGATTTTTCATTCCATTTCAGCCGTCCAAGTTTTATGTCCGAGTGATATATAAATTCTTTGTTATCCTTTTTAGAAACCCGTTTTTCAGGTTTATATTTTATAGCCCTAATTCCCGTCTCTTTGAGATTTTCGGTTTGTTTAATTAGTAAGTCAAAATATGGTTCAAAGTCTGATTTCCAATTATTTGTTATCCAAGGAGATTTGTTTTCGTCTGTCTGTCCAAAAATTAAGTAAAAGTCATAAAGCCTGTCCCAACTTGAATCAGCATTGGTTAAATTGTCGTAAGGGGTTATAAACTTATTTCCTAATTCCTTCATTAGTTTCATTTTCTGTAGTTCGTCTGTTTACCCACAACTATTTATCAAACGGATGCTTCTCCGCAGGCAGCTTTGCGAATGGATGATAGTCGCCCGTTAAGCCTTGCGGAACTTGTGTGCGAATATCATGCACAATTTGAATAGAAGGCATTGCTTCCATTAAGCCAAATCCATTGCCTGCAAGAATTTGTTTATAGCTATCGGTATGCAACTCTGTAAAGCCATCGCTGAATTCAATTTCTTCTCCTTCCAGCATCATGCTGCGGTAAGTGCGTTTGCCGCTTGCTTTTACATTTTCAGGAATGCTGTTGTAATTGATGCTTAAAAACCAACGTACACGGGCATTTTCAAATTCTAAAAATCCTGCTGCGCGGTCGTGTGTATGCAAGTGCACCACATTCTGTTGCAGCTTTCCAAACACCCAACCCAACATATCATAGAAGTGAACGCCAATGTTGGTAGCTATTCCACCGCTTTTGGTTACATCGCCTTTCCAGCTTGTGTAATACCAGTTGCCGCGAGAGGTGATGTAGGTTAAATCCAGCTCATACTTTTTATCGCGGGGATTTTCGGCTACTCTTTTCTTCAACTCAATAATGCTTGGATGCAGGCGCAGTTGAAAAATATTGTAAACTTTTTTTCCTGTTTCATTTTCTAAATCAGCAAGCGAATCAATGTTCCATGGATTCAACACTAAGGGTTTTTCGCAAATAACATCTGCCTGGTGTTTTAGCCCGAAACGAATGTGCGAATCGTGCAAAAAATTTGGCGAGCAGATAGAAACGTAATCTAACTTTTTGTCAGTTCGATTTAATTTATCTACGTGCCTGTCGAATCTTTCAAACTCTGTAAAAAAACTCGCATCGGGAAAATAGGAATCTATCAGCCCTACGCTGTCGAATTTATCAAGCGCGGCAACCAAAGTATTACCTGTATCTTTGATTGCTTTCATGTGGCGCGGGGCAATGTAGCCTGCGGCTCCTATGAGTGCGAAGTTTTTCATTTATAAAAATTATTTGCCTCTAAAAGTTGCTTTTCTTTTTTCTAAAAAGGCATTAGTACCTTCGGTAAAATCTTCGGTTGATACACAATTGCTAAACTCTTCAATTTCTGTATCAAATCCATCAATGCCATCTTTGAAATGAGCATGTACACATTCAATTACTTTTGAAATTGCGATTGGAGCTTTGCCGTTTATCTTATGCAGTAATGCTCTGCAAACTTCCAATAGTTCCACCGTTTGCACCACATCATTCACCAAGCCAAGTCTTTCGGCACAAACAGCATCAATAGTGTCACCTGTCATCAGCAATTCAAATGCTTTTCCTTTTCCAATCAATTGAACCAAACGCTGTGTGCCGCCATATCCCGGAATAATGCCAAGGTTTACTTCGGGCTGCCCGAATTTTGCATTTTCGCTTGCAATACGAATGTGACAAGCCATTGCCAACTCGCAGCCACCGCCCAGTGCAAATCCATTCACCGCAGCAATAACAGGTTTGGGCGACAATTCTATTTTATTGAAAACTGCGTGTCCGCGCTTTGCCAAAACAACACCTTGCTCTTTAGTTAACCCTTTAAACTCGGCAATATCAGCGCCTGCGGCAAATGCTTTTGGTCCTTTACCTGTAATGATGCAGGCTTTCACTTCATTATTATTATACAACTCATCAATTGCTTCGCCAAGCTCTATTACTAATTGAGCATTCAGCGCATTTAGTTTTTCTTCTCTGTTAATGGTAATGGTTAAAATTCCTTCCGAAATTTCTGTAAGGAGTGTTTGAAATACCTTCATGTTATTGTTTTGCGCTGCGAAAGAACTAATACCCATCGAATACACAATATTTTTTTCAAGAAAGTTGTAACCTTTTGGTTAATGCTGCCGTAATACATGACATAACACGAAAAATTAGAACATGAAAAACGTAATAACAACCTTAGCAGCAATAACAACCTTCTCTGTTTGTGCTT